>CAZSVJ010000179.1:0-7480 GCA_964610185.1 uncultured Occallatibacter sp.
GGCCTGATCCGGCGCGAACAGGAGCACGCACAGGCTGGCCGCCCCGCGCACATTGTGGCCAAGATGAATGCGCTGCTGGAGCCAAGCGTGATTGAAGCGCTCTATCAGGCTTCGCAGTCCGGGGTCGAAATCGATTTGATCATTCGCGGCCTCTCGATTCTGCGTCCCGGCGTGAAGGGGCTGTCGGATCGGATTCGCGTGCGCTCGATTGTCGGGCGTTTTTTGGAGCACTCGCGCATCTATCACTTTGCCAATGGCGGGAATAATGAAATCTATTTAGGTTCAGCCGACTGGATGCCGCGCAATCTGTTCGAGCGTTGCGAGGTGGTCTTTCCGGTGCGCGACCCGGTGGCGCTGGCGCGTATACACGACGAAATTCTGCCCGCTTACATGGCAGATACGGTCAAGGCCCGGCTACAGCAACCGGACGGAAACTATCTGCGCGCCAGCAAGGTGCTCAAGGACGCGCCTGTATTTTCCAGCCAGGAATTCTTGATGAAGTTAGCGGAGGGCAAAGTGGAGCTGGACGCCATTCCAGTACCGAAATCGATGCCGCCGCCGGCAAAGGCTGCGTCGAAAAAAGCCAAGGCGGCGGATTGAGTGCTTTGGAGATAGGGCAGTCTGTCTTGCGACGAATCTGCTGCTTTTCTGCACTAGAAAATTCATTTATAATTTTTATAATCAATGATATAGGTAAGAATATCAGTTTAGAGTCAGAGCGTTGACATTATTTACAAAGAGGTATATGTTTCAACTATGAGAGAGATTTCATCGGCGGAGATCGTTGAGCGAATCCAATCCGAAAACCCTTGGTGGCAAGGAGACCACGCCATCAGTTCTTTCTTTGGTGACATGAGGCGGCGCGCGTATTTTGATTTGTTCCTTCCGTTGGTCAGGGAACAAAAATTGCGTCGGGCCGTTGTCCTCATGGGGCCAAGACGTGTGGGAAAGACGGTAATGATTCATCACGCAATTCAGGCACTCATTGATGAAGGAGTGCCTCCGCGATTCATCGGATATTTTTCTGTTGACCATCCGATCTACAACGCGCTCAGCTTGGAAAAGCTACTTGAATACTACGGGCAGTCGAGCGGCGTGGACTACAAACGCGACCAGATTTATGTCTTTTTTGATGAAATACAATATTTGCGCAATTGGGAGGTTCACCTAAAGTCCGCCATTGACACATATCCGAATATTAAGCTCGTTGCGTCCGGCTCCGCCGCTGCGGCGCTACGGCTCAAGTCTAAGGAGTCCGGTGCGGGAAGGTTCACCGATTTTCTGCTGCCCCCTCTCACCTTCTATGAATACATCGATCTGATGAATAAGGCGGACATGGTAAGAGAACCAGTCGAAGACCATCCGCGACACTTTTTTGCGGCGAATCAGATTGACTTATTCAACAATGAGTTTATCAACTACTTGAACTTTGGAGGATATCCAGAGGTCATCTTCTCCCCCGAGATTCAGGCCAACCTTGGGAGATTTATAAAAAGCGATATCGTCGATAAGGTCTTACTTCGAGATTTGCCAAGCCTGTATGGAATTGGGGATATTCAGGAACTTAATTATCTGTTCACGACGCTTGCGTTTAACACAGCAAATGAGATTTCCCTGCAAGAATTGGCGCAAAACTCAGGTGTGGCGAAAAACACGATCAAGCGGTACATCGAATATCTTGAGGCGGCCTTTTTGATAAAGGTCGTCCATCGAGTAGACCACAATGCGAAGAGGTTCCATCGCGCCAACTTCTTTAAAGTTTATCTGACCAATCCAACCATGCGCGCCGCGCTTTTTTCCCCCATGAAAGGCGATGATATTGGAATTGGTAGCCTGGCCGAAACCGCAATATTCTCGCAATGGTTTCATAGCGACGCGACTCTTTATTACGCAAGATGGGATAAAGGCTCTGACAAAGGAGAGGTAGATTTAGTTCAACTAGCGCCAGAAACGCAAAAATTGAACTGGGCGGTAGAGGTTAAGTGGTCAGACCGTTATTGCGAAAAACTCAACGAATTGAGTGGACTCATCGGCTTCTGCCATAAGAACCGCCTGAAGAAAGTCCTCGTTACATCGAGGACAAAGACGTTGAACTGCCAAGAGCAAAACATCAATTTTGAATTCCTGCCGGCAAGCGTATATTGCTACACAGTTGGTTACAACATTATCCACTCAAAGAATTTGGACTGGGTCAAATGACCGCTGAGATGATTGGCCGATCGCCTTTTCGGCCTCCTATGGAACTCACCAATGCATAGCCTTGCGCGCGCCTGAGGTGATTCCGCTGGGCCGCAAGGGCGCGCCGTTGTACTCGTTGAATTGGGTTGGAGCCGGGGTGCCGTGGCGGAGCGTGCGCAACTCCCCGACGGTTTGCATAGAATTACCTTGATTGCTGATAGCATTCAATTGCAATCGGGATTCCTGATTGCATATCGGAGAAAACAATGGCAGCGTGCGCGACGCAAATGTTTTCAGGCATCACGCCCGATCAGTATGCAAGTTTGCTTCAGAAGGCGCAGAAGGCCGGCATGAGCCTGAGCGGCAACAGCAGAACTGCATTGAAGTTCGGCGTCGAGGTGGCCTGGAACTACTCTCCAGCAGCGCAGCAGTTGACCTTCCATGCCTGCACAGGCCCTTCTTCATGAAGCCCGAGGACGTGAACGCGAAGATCGAGGCACTGGTGAAGGAGAGCCTGGCTTAGGCATGGCTCTACATCCGCTCATGCCGGAAAGAAATCATCGAAGGTTCAAGCCTTCAGGGTGCAAGTCTGTCTAACGGGTTGCCGTGGCGGCGAATTTCTTGACCATGGCCAGCAGCAGCTTGCGGTCGCCTTCGTTCAGGCTTGAGGAGTAGCGGCGAATCTGGGTAAGGAATCGCAATTCGTCGTCGTTGAGCTTTTGGGTGTTGAACTGGTGGCCCATCGTTTCGTCGGCAAAAAACTGTGCGATGGGCAGGTCGAGGGCCAGGGCAATCTTCGACAATGTGTCCAGCGAGGGAACGGTGTGACCGTTCTCAACGCGCGAAAGGTAGCAGCGTAGCAGGCCGGTTTTCTTCTCGATATCTCCTTGAGACAAGCCCTTTTGCAGCCGATGAGTGCGAATGGTTGTGCCGATCTTCATGTCTTTCAAATTCCTGTCCGATGGCGACCAATGTTTACTTCAGTGGTAGCAATCAAATGAATATTGACTTAATAGTTAACATGGGCCGGACGGGAAAGCAAGGATAATTGTGGGCCATGTCCGGATGGCGAAGTCTTGAGGTTAGGACCTTGACTTTCTTCAGGCGGGTCGAGTGGGACGGCGCCGGAATTGGCAGCAGAATGGCGAAAATTATTGAGGCCTTGTGCGACGAAGCGGCCTCGCCCGGAGCCATGTCTGAGGTTACGATGGCTGCGAGCCGGTGAGAATCCGTAAACCTTCGCGGCGCGAGAAGCGTCTGACTGAATACGAGCGTGAAATGACAGGGAGCCTGGATGCGGCGAGCGTTTTTTGGGGCAGTAGCATTGGGGACTTTTGTGGGTTGCAACTGCGTGGCATGGTCGCAGAGTGCAGCCCCAAACCCGGCCCCGGCTAAACCGCCCGCCGGCGTGCCTGGTTCGTCCGCGTCTCCACAATCTCCGCCTAGCCCCGGCTCGAATCAGGACTCGAAGCAGAGCTCGACCCCCCAGGCTGCTTCGACTTCAGTCGTGGCCGGCGGCAAGCTGCATGGCGTTGTCAAGAGCGGAAACATTCCGCTGCCCGGCGTGACCTTGACGGCCCAGAATACGCTGACAGGGAAAAAGTATTCGACCACCACCGACGTTACAGGTGCCTGGTCGATGAACATTCCACAGAACGGCCGGTATGTGATCAAGACGCAGTTTGCGGCGTTTGCGCCTGGCTCGCAGGAGGCGGTGCTCAACGCTACAAGCCACGACCAGACGGTAACGTTCGCGCTGGAATTGGCTTCACGAGTAGCACAACAACAGGCCAGCGAGGCCGCGAATCAGCAGGCAAGCACCGCGGCAATCCGGCAACTGGCGGGGAACGGAGCGGAGAACCTAAGTCTGGTGAGCGCGCTCGCCGGCGATGCCGAAACCGACACCCAGGCCGGTGCGCCTGGAAATGGATTAGGGGCTGGCGGAGCTGCGCTGCCTTCGATTGCAAGCAACTCCGATTTCGGCGGAGATTCAGTGGCCATCAGTGGGCAGTCGGGCCAGGTGAGCCCGATGGCCGGCGTGAATATCGATCAGATCCGGGACGCGATGGACGCGTATCGCAACGCCAACGGCGGTCAACTTCCGGCGGGGGTCGGCGGGCTGTTCGGCGGCTTCGGGGGTGGTGGCGGTGGATTCGGCGGAGGCGGGTTTGGAGGCGGTGGCGGCGGCTTCGGCGGGGGTGGTGGAGGGTTTGGCGGCGGCGGACGAGGCAATTTCCGCGGCTTCAATCCCGGCCAGCCGCATGGGGCAATCTTTTGGATAGGCAGCAACTCAGCGCTGAATGCGGAGCCGTTCGCATTGGACGGCCAGCCGCAGCAGCAGCCCCCATCGGGCACCAACCGCTTCGGCATCACCTTCATGAGCGCGCCCTATATTCCGCATCTGACCAAGCCCAGCGGCAAAGACACGGTGTTTCTTACGCTGTCCGGCACGCGCAGTTCGAGTCCGTTGGACGAGTATGCGACGGTTCCCAACGACGGCAGCATTCCAGGGACGTTCAACGAGCGCGCGGGAGACTTCACAGGCCAGCCTACTATCTACGATCCCGCCAATGACACCAAGTGCGTTTTGTATGGCGCGACACCGGGTCAACCTTTTCCAAACAACAAGATTCCCAGCCAATGCATCGCACCCCCGGCGACTGCATTGCTCCTTGGGTCGAAATCAGGAACCCAAACGCTGCCTCAGTTTTTCCCCGCGCCGAATCTTACCGGCAACGCGAACGGCTATAACTATCACCTTCTGACGACGGCGCAGACGAACTCGACACAGGCAGGAGTGCGCTACAACCGCAGCATTGGCGCTAACGCCACGCAACCCGGTGGAGGAAGACGCGGCGGTGGCGGTGGTGGAGGAGGGCGCAGGAATCAGAATCAAGGGCTGCGCCAGAGCATCAACCTCAACTACAACTGGAGCGATTCGGCGTCGGACAATGTGAACATGTTCCCGGAGTTGGGCGGCAAAAGCCGGTCGAGCGCGAATTCGGTGCAGGCCGGCTACACAGTGGGCTACCACAAGATGACGAATATCTTCAACGCCAACTGGAATCGCAGCACCAGCCAGTCTACGAATTTCTTTACCAATGGCGCGGATATTGCGACAGAAGAAGGCATTCTGGGGCCAAGCGGCGCAGCGCTCAACACGCTCCCCATCAATTACGGCGCGCCCAGCATCCAGTTGGGGTCAATCGCCGGGCTCAGCGAGGCGCAGCCCAGCTTTTCGCTGTCGCAGACAATCTCGATTTCGGAGACGTTCAGCTTGATTTATGGCAAACACAACCTGCGCTTTGGCAGCGACTATCGGCGCGTGCATCGCGATTTTCTGGGCGGTTCGAACTCGACGGGAAGCTTTACCTTCAGCGGCAAGTTTACCGAGGATTCGGCGCTCGACCCAACAACCGGGTCGGCAGTGGCGGATTTTTTGCTGGGGTTGCCGCAAGAGACGACCATCGATTCGCCGACGTCCAAGAGCTATCTGCGCGACAACGTATGGGATGCATACGCCACCGACGACTGGCGCGCTCGGCCTAACTTAACGCTGAACTACGGGCTACGCTACGAGTTCTTTGCGCCGTACACCGAAAAGTATGGACACCTGGCTGTCTTGGACACCAATGCCTCGGCTTTATCGAGTGGCTGCGGCGACGCATTCAGCTGTCTGGCTGAAGTGCAGTCAGGGGGAGCGCTGCCTTCATTTAGCGGCGGCCTTCCGGCTTCGCTGGTTTATCCATTCCACCTGGCGCTTGCGCCGCGGCTAGGCATGGCGCTGCGGTTGCCTAAGATCAAGCAGGCCGTGCTGCGCGCAGGCTACGGTATGAATTACACCGTCGGCCAATATGGCAACTTTGCCTCCACCATGGCGCTGCAGCCGATGGTGAATCAACCGGGCTTTGTGAACGAACAGACGAATGTGGCGGGAACGGCGGGGCAGTACACCCTGACCAACGGTTTTCCGACGACTCCGACGACGGTTACGCCAGGGACTTATGCGGTCGATCCGCATTACAAGCTGCCGTATGTGCAGGCCTACAATCTGGATCTACAGAAGACGCTGCCTTGGGGCGTAGTGCTGAACGCCGGCTACAACGGATCGAAGGGCTCGCGGCTGGACGTGAGGACTACGCCGCGCCGGAGCCTGAGCAGTCCCAGTACCAACTACGACCCGACTACCGGATTGCCGGTTGCGACATTCAGCTACGAGCAGGCGGCGGCTTTCTCCAGATTCAACGCGGGCACGCTGCGGGTAAACAAGCGATTGAGCGGCGGCATCGCGTTGGGGGCGAACTATCAATATTCGCACTCGATCGACGATTCGTCGGGGGCAGTGCAAAATTGGCAGGATATTGCGGCCGAGGAAGGGAACTCAACATTCGATGTGCGGCACAATGTGAGCGGTACCTACCTCTATGAGCTGCCATTCGGTAAGGACAAGTTCTGGGTTACAAGCGGCGCGGGTTCGCATATTCTGGAGGGATTCTCGGTTTCAGGAAGCTTTACGTTTGCCACCGGAACACCGCTGACGCCCACGTATCCAGCCGCGCAATCGGAAGTGTCGCACGGCGTGACCAGCACATTGCGCCCCAATCTTGTACCCGGCACCTCGCCCACTGCCGGGGGCGGGTCGTTGAAGGAGTGGTTCAATGCCGGCACGTCGGTATTTAATCAGCCCACGCCTGACGCTGACGGCAATGCCTTTGGCAACGTTTCGCGCAACTCGATTGCCGGGCCAGGGAAGGTTCAGGACAACATGGCCCTCTCGAAGACAATGCAGATGGGCGATACGCGCAGCATGGAGATACGCGCGACGATCAACAACGTCTTTAATACCGTGCAGTATTACGGTGTGGGCACGAGCTTGACAGCGCCCACAGCCGGACAAGTAACTTCGGTCTACCCCATGAGATCGTTTCAATTTACGGCGAGATTCAGGTTTTAGCGGAGTTAGCGAGTTAGTAAGTGAGCGAGTTTGTGGCGAAGGGGAAGTTATGACGGATTGGACTCGGAAGACCGGAGCCGTCTTGGCGGCGCTGGCGCTGGGATTGCCTGGCGCTCAGCCTGCATTTGCGCAGAGCCCCGGCGATGCAACGAGCGCTCAAGTCTCCAATACTCCGCAAGGTGGCTTCGTCTTGAAGATGAACGGCGAGTTAGTGCTGACCAATGTGGTGGCGCGGGACGCGAAGACCGGCGAGGTTGTGCAAGGGCTGAAGAAGAGCGATTTCAGCATTTACGAAAACGGCAAGCAGCAGCAGATTGAGACATTCGATTTTGAAAGCGTGGACAAGGC
>CAZSVJ010000180.1:0-7464 GCA_964610185.1 uncultured Occallatibacter sp.
AAGCGCTTCACCACCATGGCCACCTTCATCGGCGCTTTCCCTGGCGCCATGGGCCCGCTGCTCGGCTGGACCGCTGCGCGCGGACGCATTGAGTGGCAGGGTGTGGCGCTGTTCGCAATTCTGTTTGTCTGGCAGTTCCCTCACTTCATGGCCATCGCCTGGCTCTATCGAGACGACTACGCCCGCGCCGGCATTCGCATGTTGCCCGTTGTGCAGCCCGACGGCTGGTCCACCGTCGGCGAGGCGCTATTCTTCGCCGTGCTCATGATTCCCGTCAGCCTGATTCCCTGGTGGCTGGGCATGACCGGCGTAACTTATTTGGTCTTGGCCAGCGTATTGGGGCTCTTCTACCTGGCTTATACCGTCCGCTTCGCAGGTATTTTGCGCGGCCCCAGTGAGACCGAGAGCCGCATGCTGGCGCGCGATCTTCTCAAGGTCAGCGTCCTCTACCTGCCGCTGTTGTTCACCACGCTGATGCTCTGCGCCACCGCAAAGCAATAAGGAAGCGCCGCAATGACTACCTCCATCGCGCCCTCATCAAACACAGGCTCCGCCAGCACTCGCCCCGCAATCGCCGCTATTCTGGTCATCAGCGCCGCAGCCACGGCATTTCTCTTCTGGCTTATTTACGTCCATCCAGCGGCCGACGCGGCCAGCGTGCGGCTCACCTTTCTGCCTGCTCTCAACGCCCTGCTCAACGGCCTGAGCGCCTCGGCCCTGCTGATCGGATTCACGTTCATTAAGGCGCATCGCATCAAGCAGCATCGCGCTTCGATGGTCATCGCTTTCCTGTTTTCCTCGCTCTTTCTGGTCAGCTATATCGTCAACCACGCTTTGCATGGTGAAAGCCACTACCCCGGCCACAGCCTTGTGCGCACGGTGTACCTCACGATTCTCACCAGTCACGTTCTGCTGTCGGTGATCGCTTTGCCTCTGGTGCTGGTGACTTTTTTCTTCTCGCTCACCGGCCGCATTCCCACGCACCGCAAAGTCGCCCGCTGGACCTTCCCTATCTGGCTGTATGTCTCGATTACCGGGGTGATCGTCTACGCCATGCTGGCCGCTGCGAGAGCCTGAGATTCACGTCCATGCCCACGAAGATCCAACCCGACGACGGAACCCGCCAGCTTCTGCAATGGGGCGCAACGATTCTCGGCTCGGGGATTCTGGCCTGGGTAATGCTGATCGCGTTGCTGGGCGGCTTCTCGCCCACCGGAGCTAAAACCAACACTGGCTGGTTCGCATTGATTGTCGCGTTGGGTTGCATTCCATTCGGCGGGCTGCTGCTCTCGCTCGGCGTGGCCAAATGGTTTCGCAACCGCAGGCTGGCGCGAACACGGTAGGGCAGAACCAAGAGAGATGCATCCTTGAGGGGCTAAACAGGTTGCGGAGAAACTCTGAAGTCCGGTTTTGTATCAGAGCATGATCCGCCGCGGCGGATCGTGCCGAAAGTTTCCACTTCAGATTCCGGCTTTAGCCGCTGCGTAAATGCAAATAAGCGAAAACAAACAACGCGGGGGCTAAAGCCCGAGATATTTTTGTTCCTCTGCGGCACGACTGAAGTCATGCCCTGATACAAAGCCTTTCCCCAACAGAGTTTTTCCGCAGCCTATAAAGCCCAAATTCGATTACTGGACCGATGAGAGGGCCGCCGTAACCAAGGAATCCGCGGCGCCGGTGGGGCAAGGCCTTGGCGGCGCGGAGATCATGCGCGGAATCTCCTCGGCTGGGGCGGGCCTGCCATAGAGCCAGCCTTGAACCAGGTCGCATCCCATCAAATTCAGAATCGCGGCCTGCTCTTCAGTCTCCACTCCCGCGGCCACGGTGGTGAGCCCGAAGCCTTTTCCCATGCCAATCACCGCGCCCACAATTCTCGTTCTGTCTTGGCTCCGGGTCATGGCATTTACAAAGCTTCGGTCCACCTTTAATTCATCGAACGGCAATTCCAGCAGGTGGTTCAAATTCGAGTGCCCGGTTCCGAAGCCGTCCAGCGACAGCCTGCAATGCATGGCCTTCAACTCGCGTGCAACTTCCTGGGCGTGCGCAATATCATCCAGCAGCGCAGCCTCGGTAACTTCGATGGTCAGCCGGTCCAGCGGAAAGCCGCCCCGGTCGGCGGCAGCGTGAATCTGGCCGGGCAGGGTGGAATCGAGCAATTGATTCGGAGATAGGTTGACGGACAACATGATCGTGGGTGGCAAGAGTGGAGCCGTTGCGAAAGCCTTCCGCAATATTTTCTGCGTAAGAATATTGATGAGCCCGCTCTTCTGAACAATGGGAATAAAGGCGTCCGGCTGGATCAGGCCCAGCTGCGCGTGATTCCAACGGGCGAGAACTTCAAAGCTCACCAAATGGCCGGTTTGGAGATTTACCAATGGCTGGAAGAGGGGAAAGAACTCATCTTCTCCAAATGCCCGGCGAACATCGATTTCATCGAAAGGCATGGCGTAACTTTAAGGCAAGCCAGCCGAAAAAGCTATCGAAAGGAAAAGCTTTTGGTAACGGTTTGACCAGATTTGATAACTGCTGCAGCGGCGGTCGCATACATTTGCTTCTTGACGACCGGTCTTCGCGCCCTGCGCAAAATTGGCTTAGCTCATTGCGCGGGTGGCGGCGTCACCGGACCCTTGCTGTCTGGAGGATCAACGGGGTTGAACTTGCGAGCCAGATCCGGGGTCGACTGCACATCGTCCGCGGGCGCGTTTTCAGCCTTCGCTACCTCCGCGCCGAACACATAGCTCGGCCCAAACATGTTGCTGGTGAAGATCACCAGCGACTTGTCCGGCGAGATCCGGACATTGGGTTCCTGCCGATAGTAATGGTGAGACATGTTGACCAGATGTTCGGGATGAAAGACGCCGGGCTGCCAAAATGTTGGGGCGTTGAGCGTGTCAGGCCCGCCTTTAAGCAGCTGCGGATGGAACAGCTCGATCCACTCTCCATTTTTGGCTCGGGCAACCTGGCCGGGGTCGCCGCCGTCGCCCGCAAACAGGGAGAGATCCCTGGTGAGGTTGAAGTGAATCGACCAATCGTCCCGCTGCATGTGGTAGGCGGTGCGCTCCCCGGTCTTCAGGTTATAGCCCGCGAGAAAGAAGTCCTCGCCCTTGGGGTATTGCCAGTCGTACCAGATCGTCTCTCCGTCCAGCCCCCAGAATTCGTGCCCGGCGATCTCGTCGAGCATGGTCCGCTTGTGAATGAGCGTGTTGTGCGTTCCGTCGGTGTGGATCATCCAGATGCGATCCACCTTTTGCCATGGACCTTCGTGGCAATACATCAGCAAGGTTGGATCGGTCGGCGAGAAGAGCAAATGATTGACCCAGTCCGTCGAGTGCAGCAGAATCGTTTCCGTCCCTGGCTTCTCGCCGCTCGGCCCCGGCTCCAATCGGATCGTGAACAGCACAAGGGGCAGCCGCGCCGCCAGGCGAGCTTCCATCATTGCTCCCTTGTTCGTGGGCTGAAAATGCGGCCCCTGCGCGGCGCTGGCCACACGGTTGTCACCCGCGCCGGCCGCACGGTTACCGCCCGTGAGCCCAGGTGGCGGCAAATTCGACCCATACTCCCTGCCCGTGGCGTCGCCTTCGATATAAGTGCCGGCTGCCAGTGTCTCGTCCGCGTTGACGCTGACGATACCCCTCTTCGCAGGCAGATCGATAAGTTTGCGGATCGCGCCGGTGCTGGTGTCCGCCTTGTACACCGCCGTCACGCCCGTTGCCGGGTCGGTCTGTGTATAAAACACGCTGTTGGTTTTGGTCCCGGCAACCAGTGCGTGGACCGTTCCCGCGCCCGGCCCGCGGCCGCCGGTCTCACTCACACCCTCTAGACGCGGCGGATTCGCCACCAGCAGCTTGGTCGAGCGCGTGGCCAGGTCCAGCACATGAATGCCGTCCGGCGCGGTGTAGATCATTTGCTTCCCGTCGGGAGTATAGGCGTTGACGTTGAAGTAGAATCCCCCGGAGTTGGGCTCGTCGCTGAGCCGCCAGACGCGATGCCCGGTGTCTTTATCCACCCATGTTTTCGGCGGCGTGGGACCGGCAGGCGCGGTCTGCGCAATCGAAGCGAGCGGAAGGTTGACGAGAACGAATGCGGCGAGTGTGCGGAGGCTCATTGCGGCGTTGCTCCTTTGGATGGCAAGAATCTGGCCCTCAGGCTTGCGCGGGATTGACTGAGTACAAAGGGGAACGCCCTGGGAGATTCCATACAATGCGACGTTCTTCATTGGGGATTTAGTTTCAAGAAGGGAATGCAAACAGAACCGGCTGAAACGCAGACAGCTTCGATTGAGCCTGTTAAGTGCTTTCCTTTGTTTCCGGTATCGCTCGGAACAAATCTTACGGCTCGAATTTGACCGGCACGTCGACTTCGTTCCCATCCTGCTTGAGCTGGTTAAGATTCCGGAGCACCGCGCCTTTCATCTTGACGTTTTTGAACAGAATCGTTCCAACTTGGTCGCCCATCAACATGCCGGGCCGGGTTGCATTGCCGAATGTGCAGTTCTCGAAGGCGAAATTGGTCAGCGTGGCGTTGCCGCCGTCAATGTAGATGTGGCCGCCGTCATTCTCAAATGTTGTGTTGACGAATTTGAAGTCATTCAAGGTGACGGCGTCGCTCGACTTGAGGCCTTCGGTGTATCCCTTGCCGATGAAGTACGCGGGCGTCATCTGAATCCAGACCGCGAACTTGTTCTGGTTGGTGACGAAGTGCACGTCTTCCAAGCGCAGATGTTCGATATTCGGCGCGCCGCCATAGCCAATCGCAATTGCGGAGGTGTACGTGTAATTGACAAAGCCCTTCACCACAACGTCTTCGAGCGTGGAGCGCTTGCCGCCATAAAATGCGAAGGTGTCGTCCATGGTCATGGCAAACCCGTCCTGCACCAGGATGTGCTTGCTATTGCCGGTAAAGTCGAAGGCGTCGTCGTGATACTGCTGCTTGCGATTCACGATCTTGATATTGGTGGCGGAGAAGCCGTCCGTGTCGCTGACGGTCACGGTCCAATAGGCTGAGCGGAGCAGCAACAGCCCTTGAAACGAAATGTTATGGCAATGGCTGACGATATATCCCTTGATCCCCGTTGCGTGCGGATCGGCGACCAGTCCCTCCGCCGTTCTGGCTTTTCCGTCTCCTGTGTCGGGTTGAAAGTCGTGCCAGAGCCACGGGTAGCCTTCCATATCGATAGCGCCTCGCCCCATCAGTCCGGCATTCTCGATATTGTTAAAGACAATCATGGCCTTCAGCGGCCTTGCCCCGGCAGGCATGGGCGGCGAGGTGTAATCCGCGCTCTTGCGCGACCCTCGAAGCAGCGCGCCCGCATCGACATAGAGCTTGACGTTGCTCTGCATCAGGATCGTGCCGGTCAAATACACTCCGGCGGGAAAGAAAAGAACGCCGCCGCCGGGCTTGGCGGAGAGGTCGCCGATTGCCTGGTTGATCTTCGCGGTCTCAAGGGTCTTGCCTGTGTTGTCGACCTGGTAGTCCATGATGTTGACCACATTGGGATCGCCAATCTTCGGTGAATTCTTCTCCTCGGGCTCGGCGAACAGCAGCAATCCAGGACTTTGGAAGGTTGGCTCTTCGTTGAAGAAAATAACCAGATACCGCGGCCGATCGAGGTCGAAGCTGACCGCGTTGCCGCTGATCCGCGGATGAATGCCATAAGCGAGCGGCCTTATATAGCAGGTGACGATGTTTCTCTGGTTTACAAGCGAGGTAACGGTGACGTGGACTTTGCCGGTCATGGAGAAACTGGCATGGTCCATCCATTGAAACTGGTTGTAGGTCGGCAAACGGTGCACAAACACGGGTTGGTCATCCACCGTCACCTTGTAAGCCAGGCTCGGCGCGGCGCTGGGATAGGCTGGGTAAGGAGTGACGGAGGCGAATGCCGCGGGCAAAAACATCGCGAACCATAACATCGAGCCTGCAAACCATCTGGATCTCATTCAGCTCATCTCCATCCATGGGACTGTTGCGCTGGTCGCGTATGAGTCTATCAAGAACGGCGCGGAAGGAACCACCGCGATGTGTCGAGGCGCGAACCCGCCGGGCGCGACGGGCCCCCTCCGACTTGACCGAGGCGGCTCCGCTCGCATCCACGCCCGCAAAAGGCATTCCTGACCGCGAGTCTTAAGATTTGTAAAGCATGTTTAAGCCGCTTCGACCTATGAAAGACTTGGGAAGCAATTAAAATTGTTCAAAAAGCGCCGGGTGCCGAGGCCCCACGGATGGAGACTTCTGAAAAGCAAAAGGAGTTATCGCTTTTGCTGGTCGATGACGACGTAGAGTTGTGCGGGATGATGAAGGAGTTCTTCGCCCAGGCCGGCCATCGCCTGGATTGCGCCCACGATGGCCGCAGCGGCTTGGACTGCGCACTGAACGGCGCCTACGACCTGGTAATTCTCGATGTGATGATGCCGGTATTCGACGGCCTCACTTTGCTCCAACAACTGCGCCGGCGAAAGGACCTTCCGGTAATCATGTTGACCGCCAGGGTGCAGCAGCAAGACCGAATCCTGGGCTTGAATACGGGAGCCGACGACTATCTTCCCAAGCCCTTCGATCCCGACGAGCTGCTGGCGCGGATTCGCGCTGTGCTGCGCCGCGCGGACGCGGCAAGCTGGAAGGGCAGCACCGTTGTAACCCTTGGAGACATGCAGGTGAATACCACGACGCGCGAGGTGCGGGTCGCGGGCGCGCCGGTAGAGTTGACGGTGGTGGAGTTCGACCTGCTGGAAATGCTGATGCGCTCCGCGGGACGCATTGTTTCGCGCGACGAGATCACAGTGGCTCTGTTTGAGCGCGAAGCCACGCCTTACGATCGATTTCTCGATGTGCATGTGAGTCATTTGCGCAAGAAGCTAGAAGGCAGCGGAAATGCGATTCGCGCAGTCAGGGGAGTTGGGTATGTATTTACCGGAGGGGCTTAAGCGGTTGCCCATGAAGTCTCTCTATTACGGCGTGCTGCTGGCCATGGTGGCCACGCTGTCGCTTTCCTTTCTTGTCTTTCATGAGATATCGGATCGAATGCAGAAGAAATCCATCGATCCGGCGTTCGACCGCATCGATGAACTCGAGCTTGAAAGCGCGCGCGCCGCATTGGCCAACGGCGGAACGAAGGCGCTCACGCAATACTTGAGCAGGCTCGACCATGTCTTTAGCGGGTCGTCTCATTATCTGCTCGACGCGCGCGGCGCAGATGTCCTAAGCGGCGAAAACAGGGTTGCGCTGTTGCCTCCGGCTCCGCGCACCCAATGGCGGACGCGGGAAAATGGGCACTACGTTCGAGCCCACCGATCGCAGGACGGAGAGTATTGGATTGTCGCAACGGGCGTGCCGGGAAGGCCGGATATCTGGACGTATCTTCCTTACTACTTTCTGGTGCTCGGCGCTGCCGGCTTGCTGTGCTGGCTGGCCGCGGTCGGAGTGGTGTCGCCGATCCGCAGGATCGCGGCATCGATTGCGCTCTTC
>CAZSVJ010000181.1:0-7457 GCA_964610185.1 uncultured Occallatibacter sp.
GCCGGCGCTTCAGTTCCTTGGGCGTGAGAACAGTGTAGTTGATCTCGCGGCGAAGGAGCTTTTCGGCCTTGCGGGTCTCCGCGGCCAACTGGGCCTGGTCGGGCTTGCCGACGATCAGCAGGTCGATGTCGCTGGCGGCGTCGGCTTCGTTCTTGGCGAAGGAGCCGAAAAGCCACGCTGACTTGACTCCATCGACCTCCTTGAGCGCGTCCTTCAAGGCGGGCTCGATGCCGATGGAGCCCTGGAGCATGGTGAACAGCGGCTTCAGGTAAGGGTAGGCGCGGTTGATGCTGTAATAGCGTTGCCTGCCTTCGATCTCAGAGTGCAACAGTCCTTCCCGTTCCAGGCGGGCGAGCTCGCGGGATAGGTTTGTCGAATCGGCGTGGAGCTCGCTGGCCAACTGGCGGACATAGACGCGCGCGGAACGGTTGACGTAGAAGAACGTCAGCAGCTTGCGGCGGAGGCTGGAGCGGAGAGAGATCATTGCAGTAGAATTATACTGCATATGCAGTAAGTTGTTACTGCAATGTATTTGGCGGAATCAATCCCAGGCCTCAAAAGCGAGACCTTGGGCACCCGGCGACTGGCCGCTTCGCGCGCTTCCTTCAGCGCCTCGTTTTCCACATATTGACAAATTGCCTTACGGCAGCCCTGAGCAGATCTGCACTAAGATTAGGGCAAGCTTGATGTGGTGTCTTCGGGCGGTAATGACGCCGGCGGACCGCGGCCGCGTGCTTCTCCGTTAACCTTGAGTGAGAATTCAGAGAAAAGAATGACAAAGACGTTTATTCCAGCGGGACGGTTGAGCGCCAAATCGCGCGCATTCCGAAATGTGGTTGCCGATGTTCGGCACGCGGTGTTTTCTGTGCATCGGCATAGGCCGCTCCCTGATGGACAATTTCAAATTACGCCTCTGGGCTCCGGCTTCTTTGTCAGTTCCCAAGTTTTCCTGACTTGCTGGCACGTCATCGACAGTCCCAACTCTCCGCACCAGGCAGGCGACATCTATAAGTTAGTAAACAACTTAGATGGAATGCACGGCATGATACATGATGTAAGTGGGGGGCTCGGAAAGGACATACACCTCTACCCCGATCAGGACTTCGCGATCCTGCTTTCAAACACGGAGCCTGACCAAGCCTTCCTCCCGATTAGTTACGCCAGTATTCCGGTTGGCCAGGAGATCGGCGTTGCGGGATATCCGCTCCCCCGCCTTGTGACAGACGCGAATGGAAGCGTCACGCTTACCGGAATGGTATACCGAGTCGCCAAGGGTGTCGCCACTGCATTTTATCGGACCGATCTAAATTCAGGGGACGGGCATCCGCTTAAAGACACGATGATATTAGAGGTGAATTTTCTGTTCGTTCCTGGCAACAGCGGTGGTCCGATTTTCGACGCGGAGACTGGGAGAGCTGTCGCGTATGTCAAAGGTTTTCAACGATATAAGATCCAGGAGGTCCACGAACAATGCGAGCTTATTCAGGTTCCCGATGGATTGACCAAAGAGTACCTCGATAGCGTCTACGCAGTTTATTCGTTGGGGCTCACGCTTGAGCCGGTTCGGGCGTACCTCGAGAAATTTGGGGTTTCTCTATAACCCTGTCATTGATGCCCGCTATGTGACCGGAGCCAATCACCGATTGAAGGTGGCCAGCCACCTCAGCAGAAGTTGAGATGCAGGTCGTTCCAAGGGTCGTGATTTTTGCTTTTGGGTCCACCAAATCGAAGCGAATCCAGTTTCCGCGTTTTCGTCCGAACATATGATCCTCCGAGCAAAAGCGTTGCCAAATCTAACACACATATCGGCTCACGGCCAGCTCACTTCAGTCTAAGCAATCGTCCTGCCAGAATTTCAGAATGCAGTATTAAACCACAATTATCTGCACTCAGGTACGACTCACGCCTGGAAGGACCATTTCGCCAGACGGCGCCAACAAATGTCAAGCAAATCCGTCACAACACTCTTCAGTCTAAGATGAGTTTCATGAACTTTCGCTGCATATGAGCTGCAACATTGGTGGGACGGAGCGGCTTGGTGGTTAAAGGTTCCTTCCTCAACCTGCCCGCGCTCCGACGGGCCTCACATTCCTATCTGCGCCAACTGAGGCATCATATTGGATTTGAGGCTAGCGGGTTGTGGTTCAATAGTAAAGATGGCGATTGCGCGGCGATCTACGGTGCGTGGGCGGGCGATTGCGGCTCGGCGAAAGGTGCGCGAGTACGCGATGGTGGTGCGGGCGCTCGCCGATACCTCGCATCCGGTGCTGGCGCAGATTATTCCGGCGCGGTTCTGCAATCTCTCTTGCGGGTATTGCAACGAGTACGACAAGGTTTCCGAGCCGGTGCCGCTCGAGGAGATGTACAGGCGGATCGACCACCTGGGGCGCCTGGGGACCGCGATGATCGGCATCAGTGGCGGCGAGCCGCTGACGCATCCGCAACTGGACGACATTATTCGGCGGATGCGGCGGACGGGCGCGATTGCGGGGATGATTACGAACGGCTACCTGCTCAACGTCGAGCGGATCGAGAGGCTGAACCGGGCCGGCCTCGACCACATGCAGATCAGCATCGACAACCTGGAGCCGGACGAGGTTTCAAAGAAGAGCCTGAAGGTGCTGGATAAGAAGCTGGACATGCTGGCCCAGTTCGCCGAGTTCCATGTGAACATCAATTCGGTGGTGGGTGGGGGGTTCAAGGACCCGAATGACGCGCTCGTGATTGGCAAGCGGGCGCTGGAGCTGGGGTTTGAATCGACGATTGGGATTATCCATGACGGCAGCGGGCAACTGAAGCCTTTGAAGGAAGACGAGGCCAAGGTCTACTTTGAAATGACCGACAGGAAGAAGACCAACTACGCGCAGTTCGACAAGTTTCAGGAGGCCATCGCACAAGGCCGGCCGAACGATTGGCGGTGCCGGGCGGGGTCTAGATATTTATATATTTGCGAGGATGGGCTGGTGCATTATTGCTCGCAGCAGCGCGGGTATCCTGGCGTGCCGATTGCCGACTACTCAACCGCAGACGTGAAGCGGGAGTTTTTGACAGCCAAGAGCTGCGCGCCCAATTGCACGATCGGATGCGTGCACAGGATCAGCTACATCGACCATTGGCGGGCGCCGCAGAAGGATACGGTTTCGCCTGGGACGGCTTCACAGGGCGGGCACGGGGCTGAGGCGCTGGTGAATATACAAATTGGGAATTGACGCGGGGCTCTTCCCGATAGACATCTGAGGGGTTTTACAGGCTGCTCTAAATCCTTCGATCTTATTTCAGGGATGAATCCCTGGCCTGCCCCCGAAGGAGTTTTTCCGCGGCCTTCAAAGTTCCGCCCCCCAAAGACAATATTCCGAATCTGCCGCGGGTTGGACAATCCGAACGGAAAAAGCGCGTTCGGTTCTCTGTGCAGCGAGTTAGCTCCCGCTAAAGCGGGGATGGCGAGTTAGCGGGTTAGCTGCGGCGAACATCGTTGCTGCGCCTAATGCTGGCGAAAAGGCTACTTGCTGACAGGCTTTTTTACCGGTGGCTTTGCTGGGGTGGAGGCGGTGTTGGCAATGGCCTGGTCAATGACCTGGTAGAGCTGCTCGGCGGGGCGCTGGACCTGAATGAAGGGCGCGCCTTTGCCGCCGGAGGTCACGACGAAAACGGTGGGGGTGGCATTGATGCCCATGCGGAGGCCGAGATCGTTGTCGGCCTTGACATCGGCGGCCAGCTTGCCTTGCGGATCGATGGCAAAGGGCAGGGCGATGTGGTGGCTGTCGGCGAACTTCTGCGTGAATTGGCGCAGAAGTTCGGGGTTGTTGTAGAAGGACGGCTGATTGGCGAAGACCTGATCGCGATACTCTTCGCCGAGGGCCTTGCTTTTGGTGTCGAACCAGCGGGCATTGACGGCTGCGATCGGGCTCCAGGCGTGGTATGGGATGAGGAAGTCGTGACGTACCAAGGGAATTTTGTACTTGGCCGCGGCCGTTTCGAGGATGGGATTGGTGGTGGCGCAAACGGGGCACTCCATGTCCATGAACTCGACGATGGCCACGCGCGCGCCCGGTGGCGGATGAAGAGCGGAGGTGTCGTGGACCTGGATTCCTGGAGAAGGAGCGCTGAACTGGGCGCGGGCGCTGGGGACGACAGCGAGCGCGGCAAGCAATAGGAACAGGCCGGCGCAGTTTGAGCGCGAGGGGAAGAGATGTGCAAGTCGGACGAAACGAAGCATGTCTATTGGACGGCTCCCTATAACAGATTGTAACTGGAGAAAAGCGGCGAGGGGCGGGTCTATTGGCGATCGCGGCGCCGGGCGGCCATCCACTCGCGCCATTTGTAGTCGGCGTAGATGGAGGCGGCAACGAGCGCGACGACGATGATGGCGAGAAGGATCTTCATAAAGACAGTGGTTAGTGACCAGTGGTGAGTGGTTAGTCTTCTTGCCCTGCCAGGCAGATTAAAGACACATTCAAAGAATACCTGAATTTGAACGGCGCTGAGCCCTCTGAATCGGACCCTCGTGCGATACCCTCTTAGCTGCGGGCCGATGCTGGCTCAGGGACGTCAGTTTTGCGCATTGTTCTCTCGAATATCGGTACGTTGGGCGACATCAATCCGTTGATCGCTATTGCACTCGAACTGAAGCGGCGGGGTCATGTGCCGGTGATGGCGCTGCCGGCGGTCTTCGGGCTGAAGATTGCGCCGCTGGGATTGGAGTTCCACGAGGTGCGCCCGGATATTGACCCCCTCAATACCGTGCAGGCGGAGATGATCTACGACGTGCGCAAAGGGACGGAGCGGGGGCTGCGCGAGTTTCTGTTTCCGGCGCTGCGCAAGACTTACGACGACCTGCTGGACGCGGCCACCAAGCCGGAGCGGGCCGACCTGCTGCTGCTGGGCGAGTTGAACTACGCGGGCCCGCTGGTGGCGGAGGTGACGGGGATTCCGTGGGCGAGTTACGTGCTTGCGCCGCTATCTTTTTTTTCGGCGTATGACCCGCCGGTGTTGCCGATGTATCCGCGGCTGGCGCGTGCGGACAAGACGGTGCCGGGGATGGGACGCGTGATAAAGCGGCTGGTGCGGTTTGTCAGCCGAAAGTGGCCGGAGCCAATTTACGAGTTGCGCGAGGAGCTTGGACTGGAGCGAGGCAAGAATCCATTGTTCGACGCCAAGCACTCGCCTGACTTGGTGCTTGCGCTGTTTTCGCGGGTATTGGGCCATGAGCAGAAGGACTGGCCGGAGCACGTTAAGATTACGGGGTTCTGCTACTACGACTCCGATTCGGGCAATGGGGCGCTGCCTGCGCACCTGGAAGAGTTCTTGGCGGCAGGGGAGCCGCCTGTGGTGTTTACGCTGGGGTCCGCCGCGGTAATGACGGCGGGCCGATTCTTTGAGTTTTCAGCGAAGGCGGCGATCAAACTAGGAGTGCGCGCCGTGCTGCTGATTGGAGCCGACGTGCGCAACCGGCCAAAGCAAGCGTTGCCGGAGACCATCTGCGCAGCGGAGTACGCGCCGTATTCAAAGCTGTTTCCGCAGGCTGCGCTTGTGGTGCATCAGGGCGGCGTGGGAACGACGGCGCAGTGTCTGCGCGCGGGCAAGCCAATGCTGATCATGCCCTACTCGCACGACCAGCCGGACAACGCGCGGCGAATGCAACGGCTGAAAGTGGCGCGCGTGATTCAACGGGCGAATTACACGCCGGTCAAGGTGGCTCGAAAGCTGCGGGCGATGATGGAGGAGCCGAGATTTGCGTTGCGCGCGAAGCTAGTGGCGAAGCGGATGGAGCACGAGGACGGGGTGCGGTCGGCATGCGATGCGCTGGAAGAGCTCCACCGGAAGACGCGGTAGGGCTGTCGAACCCGGAGGCGAATGCTTCCGCGTCGGCTACGTCCCCAGAGTCGGCAATTCATCTCCGGGAACTGGCGGCACATCCGGAGCGGAGCGCATCAGCGCGACAAGATCTTCCGCCGGCCCTTCGCTCCTACGAGCGAAGAAGCTGGCTGCCGTCTCCACCGTTCCCACCTTTTGAGCCACGGCAACGGCAATCCATTGATTGAGTGAAACACCGTCTTCCTTGGCTAACCGTTGGGCTGCCTTCTTGATCGAAAGAGGCAGTTTCAGGGGATAGGTTCCTTTACTCATTGCGCAACCTCCTTACCATTTCACCTGGGGTCAGTACCGGAATTCCAAAGAGCTTCTGCATCGAGAAAAAGTGCCTTCGATTGTGGGTTACCAACACGTCGGCGCGCCCATTTACCGCAGTTTCCAAGACCATTTCATCCCCTGGATCCGGCAATTGCGGTCTCCAATGGAACCGTATCTCGACCGGCTCTATCCTCTGTGCGATGGCCCTTAGGAGCTTGTCGATCCTTTCCGCTGACCAGCCGTGAGCCTCCATCTGACCCGGCCGCAACAAAACGTCTTCGTATTCCAAGAAAAGCGGGGGGCTTGCCAGCATCCTCAGCTTCCCCTCTCCTACAAGCGTCACCAATACATTTGAGGCGCCATTTTCGCTTCGCACGGCGCCCACCAAGACCGAGGTATCCAGTACGACACGCACAGAATTATGGTATCACCATACATCCCATGGGATGTATGGTTGTGGTGAGTTCGATGCGCATGTAACTTAGACAGATCAGCCCAGACTTGCGTTGCGCGCGAAGCTGGTGGCGAAATGGATTGAGCACGAGGATGGGGTGCGGTCGGCTTGCGATTCGCTGGAAGAGCTTTACCGGAAGAAGCAATAAGAAATGGTAGTCGCGTGTGTGTTGAAAGAAGCTCAACCTGCGGGAAAACTCCTTTCAAGACACTGAGAATTGTGTGCTTGGAGGAGTTTTCCGCTGCCTGTAAAGACTCGATCCATGATGCTCGATTCATCTACGGGCTCAAGCCCGTACCCTTCACGCTGAGGCATGTGTCACTCACGCTGAGTCCCGTACCCGCCCGTCATTGGCCCTTGCATCCAGTCGTTCTTTGCTGTGTCCTTCTTGTCATCTTTTCCCTTGTCATCTTTTCCCCACGTCCAGTACATGCCGACGTATGCGTAGTTCTCCGTTTGTCCAGCAACAGAATGCCCATAGCAAAAGAGAAATTGCTCGTTGGGGTTGTGCTTGAAGTGGTAGTAGCCGCCAATGTCGATCATCGCCGACCGCTGGGTTTGCGCGGCAGCAAAGCCTTCACGTCCGTGGGCAAAAAGTTCCGCGCCCAGTTCGAGCCTTTCGTTGAGCTCGCGCTTCACCAACCATCCGGTATATGGAAAATCGCGGTAGTTAGTTTGCGGAACCACCTGATAGCCTGCGCCGCCGTCAAAGAGCCACTTCCCAGAGTTCTTTTGCAGCCAGACTGGAAGTTTGTACCAGACTTTTCCAACGCCGAGCCCATGGTCGTAGTTTCCAGTGGGCATTTCAAACATCGTGAATGTGCCGATTTGGGGAATGTGTTTGGTCTCTTTGATGATGGCAATCTTCACGCCC
>CAZSVJ010000182.1:0-7417 GCA_964610185.1 uncultured Occallatibacter sp.
GCAATCCGGCCCTGGGCAACGGCTCGGCGACGCTGCCGGCCTACATCGTGACCGAAGACCTGATCGAGTACCACTGGCTCGGCGATCCGACGCCGCGCATCTTCCAGCTTGGACTCCCGAATTCGCTCACCTATCAATACGTCGCAGTCAAGTTCGGCGCCCCCGTGGTGAAAGGCGCTAACTACGCGCATTACCAGGTGCTCGTGGACAGATAGGGCGGCAATAAGGCGAGTTAGTAGTACACCGGCGCGCTGACGCTAACTTGCTAACTCGCCATCCCGCCCAAGCGGGGCCAACCTGCTTTATGTGACCCAAACAAGTCTTCTTGATTTGAATTGTTCAACTTGCAACAAAGTCGAAACCCCGCTTCTCTTAAGCGGGCGAAATGCACTACTGGAAGGGTGGGTTATGGCATATCTGCAGCCAGCGGATTACCCAAATTATGGATTGCCGGCTGGAACAACGGCGGACTGGATCACAGCCGCCACAGCCTTGATCAACAGCTATTGCAGGCGGCCGGACCTGAACGTGATCGAATACACGGAGCGATTGCGCCTGACCAGCGGATCGCAGACGGTGTCGCTCAGTTATCTGCCGCTCTCGCCGCTGGGCTCATCCGCGACGCCAATCGTGAGTATTCAAGGACGCTATGCAAAGCCGCGCCGAGGAGAGACTTTGAACGAGCCGCTGTTCGAAATCGCATGGGCGTTTTCTCTGCCCGGCCAGTGGACAACGATCGATCCAAACTCCGTGGACTTTGATCCGAATACAGGAGAACTGACGCTGCCATGGAATGTGCTGGGACTGCCTTACAACGAAGTGGCAGTTATCTACACAGCCGGCCTGGCAATTATTGGCGACGACGTCAAGTCAGCATGCGCGCAGCTTGTGCGCAATGCCCAGTCGACGCCGGCGCTAACCGCAAGCAAGACCAAGATCGACACAATGCAGATGCAGTACTTTTCGAGTTCGCTGGTGGACGAAACCGTGCAGGCTTGGCTCCGTCCTTACATTGCGAACAGGCTGGGGTGAGCAATGAGCGATACGGCGCCGCGCAACCCAGTCGGAGCGCCGCAGATGCTGGCCGATGCCCTGCTGCGGAGCGTTGCAGGAACCTCGGCTCTTCTGCGGGTAACGGGTCCAAATACTGACGCGAACATGTCAGAGTTAGGCATTGTGGCAACAACATTTGCGGATGTCGTGGTGAGCCCGGCAGTGATGCGCAAGCTGCGCCCAACCTGGCAGGAGGGCGGACAGTCGAAGTGGGAGCTCCTCGTGTCGGCTACGGGCGTCGAGCAGCAGGTTAGCGCTCTCGATTTGGTGTCGGCTCAAGCGCTTTTTGCAATGACTCTAGCAGTAACAGTTGCAGGGCAGGATTATCTGATCGAGTCGATTGCTTCGAACGAGGCGTTCGGAAAGGTCTATCTTTACCGGTTGCTTTTACGCGAGGCGCGGCAGCAGGCGGTGTAATGAGCTTCCACTCCTAACCACGAGCCCCGTTAAGTCAGCTTTCGCTAACTCGCTAACTAGCTAGCATGCTAACCCGCCGCCTTGGGTAACCCAAGCTTTTCGACTTAGTCGCTTCACCAGGAGTTGGCCTCAATGCAAAATGCGAAAGACTCGTTTTATATGGCGCTGCGAAGTCGGCTGACGACGATCAATCCGGAGCGAACAACATTGCTACGCGGTGCGGTGCGGCCGGGGATTCTGGTCGAAGAAGCGGAAGCGCCGTTCAGCCAACCGCTCAACGATGTATTCATTCTGCGTTGGCTAGGACTGGGCGTGGATATGGATATTGGGTCGACAATGGCGGCCGAGGAATGCGAGATCGCTTATCAAACTTGCGGGACGCAAAGTTTCGGCGGGCTGGATCGCGGACGGGCCCTAAGCCAGATGGATGAAGAGTTAGTGGCGATGTTAGAGCCCTTTTACACGCCAAAACTCAATTACACCGCGACGCCGCCCGCGCCAATGCTTACCAAGGTCTTTTGGGACGAACCGGGGATGGGTCCGATCGTAGTCCTGCGTGACCAGTTGAGCCGATCGGCGAGGGTGACGGTTTATAGCTATCAGGAGCAGGGGGAGTAAATGGCTGCAAATTGGTTTTCGGCTCCCGCGCCGGTGGCAAGGCGGGTTCGAGGGTATTTTGCGCCCGTAAATAGAGCGACGCAGACGCCGGTGCTTTTCGATCCGTCACAGCAAGGCGCGTTCAGCCTAGACGCTCCGCCGCCTCCGTGGATCGGCCTTGGTTGGATTCAGGAATTTGCTCGCACGCCGGGAAGCAAGACTTCACCAGTGTTGACAGGTATTCCATCCGCAACTCTGGAGCAGGTGCGAGAGACCCTTCAAGCGCAGGTTAGTCTGCAATTCCTAAGTTGGACAAAGCTGACCATGGCGCTGGCGACGGGGTCACAACACATGAACCTGCTGGTGCCCGCGAGCGGGGCTGCCTTAGCCGCGGACGGAGCTTCGGCGGCTCCTGCAGTCGTGGTGCAGAGTGGATCGACGGCCACATTCGTTGCGCTCGCCGCAACCGATGCAGCAAAGTTTGCGCCCGGCTCAATCATTGCGCTGGATGTGGATAACACCGGACAAACGGGTTACGTGGGAGCGCCGGTCGCGGGGGCATATCTGCGCCAGGCGCTGACCGATGTCGACTACATCCGGCGCGTGACATTCAATGTTGCGTTAGTGTCCCAGGTAAGTTCCACAGGGCTCACACTTGCGGAGCCGTTGCCGGGCGGCGCTCCGGCAGCAGGCGCAAAGCTGCAAGCACTAACTGGATTTGTGGATCGCGAAGGCGGCAGTTTCTATCAGGAGTGGTCCGCACTGTTCTTAATGGAAGGAAGCCAGGGTGAAAGGATCTTCTTCCATTATCCGCGGCTCCAAAGCATGACCAGCGCGCAAGAAACAGCTGTCCCGCTGAGCGGAAAGAATCAGGGCGGGCAGGCGCGTGCGCTCCTAAAGGGGCAGTTCTTGGCTCTGCCAGTTATAGATCCGCTGGATGGGGAACGTGTGGTGTGTTATCGGAGTTTCCTGCCGGCGGCCAATGCGCTGGTTTGAGTATGTTAGCCAAGCGGTGATCCGCTAATTCGGCGAGTTAGTGAGTGACGATGAAGATTTTAATCCAAGGTCAAGACTACACGGCCGCGCTCGACGGAGCGCGTCCGTTGACGATTGAGCGCAAGCTGAATGAACCCTCAATTTGCCAGCTTTGGCTCAGCCTGCCGGCGAACGGAAGCTTGACGACACCCACGCGCAATCAAGCTCTCGCTGTTACAGGCGACGATGGCACAGTGTACTTCACCGGCTACATCGCGGTAACTCCACTTGCCGAGTATGCGGGGCTCGCCATTGAGGGCCCGCGCTACCGAATTGCAATTCAGGCTGTGAGCGACGAGCTCTTACTCGACCAATTGCTTATGCCTCCTAGCACAGGGGCGACCGGCCAAACCGCCGGAGCGCTGATGACCGCTTTGGTGAGTCATGCCGGACTGGGGGCGCTATCGACAGAAGGGCTTGCATTGAATGTGCCGGTTGGCAACTTTGTTCCGGATCCGGGCGCATCATGGAGCAGCAGCGCTGGACAAGTTGCAAATCAGGCGCGGGCCGCGTATCGCGCGGTCAATGGCGCGCTGACGCTTACCTCCGTGCCAGGCGCGGTGCATCCGCTCAACGAAGCCGATGGCAGCCTGAATCTCGCAAACCTTGCTTTCACCGCGAGCGTCAAGCGAGCATTGGCCAACGATGTAACTGTCTGCGGCGAGCATGAGCCGGTCGCGTATGTTACTGAGTATTTTTTAGGTGACGGAGTTACAACTCAGTTTTATCTGGCCCAGAACCCATTCTTTCCCGCAACTTCAAAGTCCACAATTATCAATGAATTGTTTAACGAAGGTGCCATCGACGAGCAGGTGTGGGGAAATTCCGGCGGGCATGGATATCTTTCGCTGGGCGCCGGCGGGCTGGTGATGAACGGGGGCAATGGAATCGACGGGCAGACGCTGCTAATTTGGATCGATCCGGTGGAGATGGGCGGGACGCTCTTGCTGGAAGCTGTCGGCGTCAGCCTATCGCCGGGAAGCACCGGGGTTCTGGCTGGATTTTTCGTCGGGCTTGAAACTCAAGGCGCATGTACCGCTGGGTTTCAAGTGACCGCGGCGGTGGGCACCGGGGCGGTTACATTGCAGCCTATCATCCAGGGGACTCCATCGGGGCCGACTTATGCGGTGAATCCGGCCAACCAATACACGCTGCGGACAAGAGTGCACTGCGTGGAGAGCGAGCGCGCACTGGCCATCTACTATTCCTTTGGAGATAGCGGCGCGATCAGCGCGACCGGACAAGCGAGTCTATGCTCGGCGAAGATTCAAATGGAGATTCAGGAGTTTGTGGATGGCGTGGGCGGGATGCCGGTGACGCTCTACGATGGCGGAGTTGCCAGCTTGCCCACGGCGTGCTCTTTGGTGGCGGCAAGCAGCATCAATCTTATTGGAACCATGCGCTCGATTAACCTGAGTAACTTAGGATCCGGTTGGGTAGTGAGTACGCTCCCAAGCGGCGGCCCTTATACACGGCGCGTGGGCACATTGGCGGAGGCGGCCGAGTGCCATCTTGAACGCACCGGCAAGGTTGTGTTTTATACCGGGTCCACGCCTGTAGCCGGCGAACAGATTGCGGTAAATTACCGCACGGTGGGCCGGGCGGTGGGACGCGCTGTAAATACCGCCAGCCAAACCGCCCTTGCGCTGGCCGGAACGCCCGCTGTAGCCGCATGGATCGGATCGGTGACCAATCCTCCCGCGCGCAGCTCTGCGGACTGCCTCAGCGCGGCTCTCGTGATCGAACAAGCAGCAGCCGGCGTGAGCGCGCTGTGGAGCGGCACCTATAGCGCTACGCGGGCAAGCTTTGCCGCCGATGTGTGGCCTGGCGACGCGCTGCTTTTGAATGCGCCTTCGACTAGCCTTGACGCCCAAGTTGTGGTGCGGACGGTAAAGGTGAGTTATCGGGCGAGTTATCCCGACCTGGTTGAATATGCAATTGCATTTGCGAACGACTGGGCAGACGATCTGGCCATCAAGACCAGCACGACGGTTCCCGCGGATGCATGGTTGCCCGCGGCTATTTCTCCCACTCTACTGGCCAATCTTACTAACCTCACGGTAACTACTCTGAATGGAAGTACAGTTTCGATCAATGCCGGAGTAACTCCGCCGGCGGGCGGCGGGTTTGAGATTCGCCGGCGGGACTTCGCGTTCATGCCGGGCGAGGATCCCGGTTTGGTGGTGCGCGCGACCTTGCCGAACATGACCTTCGCTAGGGAGACCGCCAACGATCGGTTTTACATTCGGATGTACGACGGCTCGACCCCGCCGAACTACTCGGAGTGGTCAACGGCGCTGTTCATTAACCTGCCGTTCGGTTCGTGAGCGGCGATTCATTCTAACTAAGGGTGCGCGGATGGAGCTCAGCAATGCGGATGATGAATGAATTCGAAGCGCAGGTGCTGAGCGACTTGAGTGTGCTGAAGAACCAAATGACGGGACTGACGGGTGACGGCAACGGCGGGCGCATGGCCGATCTGGAGCGACGCATGGAGCATCATGAGCGGAACTGGCAGCGGGCCAAGGGCTTTCTTGCGGCTATGAGCGTCGTGTTCGCGGTAATTGAAGCAGCCGTGGAGGCATGGCACCGGCATTGAAGGCCGAGGTGCCGGGCACTCATCGGAAAGCTTGAGTTTTCGTTTGCGGCTTGGGTTTTCGGGCCTCGTATAATCGGCGTATGAGTGAACAGCCGCTGGTTGGCGTGGTGATGGGCAGCAAGAGCGACTACGAGGTGCTTTCCGCCGCGGTGGAGATCTTGCGCGAGCTTGAAATTCCGCACGAAGCGCGTGTGGTAAGCGCTCACCGCACCCCCGATTGGCTTTTCAAATACGCTGAAACGGCGCGCCAGCGTGGTCTGCGCGTGATCATTGCTGGGGCGGGCGGCGCGGCGCACTTGCCGGGAATGCTGGCTGCGAAGACGCTGGTACCGGTGCTCGGAGTGCCTGTAGTTGCCACGCAATTGAACGGCCTGGATTCGCTGCTATCGATCGTGCAGATGCCCAAAGGAGTGCCGGTGGGTACGCTGGCCATCGGCAAGCCAGGGGCGGCTAACGCGGCGCTGCTGGCTGCGGAAATCCTGGCCGCCACAGAGCCAGAGCTCTACTCGCGGCTCGAAGCGTGGCGCTTGGCGCGGACCCAGGAAGTGTTGAGCCAGGAGTTGCCAGGGTGAGCAGCGACGCCGGAGCTTCCAATAAAGATACTTCAATCATCCGGCCGGGCAGCCTGCTTGCCATCTTAGGCGGCGGGCAGTTGGGTCGAATGACGGCGATGGCCGCGCGGACCATGGGATATAGAGTCCGCGTGATGGACCCCGAGCCTGCCTGCCCCGCAAGCTTTGTTGCGGACCAAACCATCGTGGGCCGCTGGAACGATCGCAGAGCGGCGCGGATGCTGGCAACCGGCGCGGACGCCGTCACGTTGGAGATTGAGCAGATCGGCGTGGATGCTCTCTCTGAAGTTGCGCGGATTGCTCCGCTGCGTCCCGGCGTTGAACCCATCCGCATCATTCAGGACAAAACTCTGCAAAAGACATGGCTCGCAAATGAAGGCTTTCCGGTTGGCCCATTTCGCGTGGTTCGCACGGAGGCGGAACTGCACGAAGCCGTCGCCGCGCTGGGTGGGCGCGTGTTCCTGAAGATCGGGCGCGGCGGCTACGATGGGCGCGGACAGGCACGCATTGGTCTGGATGCGCCTGCCAACGATGCCTCCATCGCGGCGGCGTGGAAGCAAATCGGCGGCGAGCCCGCCGTGGCGGAACAGGCACTCGACCTGGATTGCGAGATCAGCGTGATGGCCGCGCGCAATCCGTCCGGCGAAGTGCGCAGTTATCCCGCGGCGCGCAACCATCACGAGAATCAAATCCTGGACTGGAGCGTATTGCCTGCGGGCATTCCCGCCGAGCTTGAGGCCAAAGCTGAGTCTGTAGCCGCGACTATCATTGCGCGGCTTGGTCTTGAAGGACTGCTCTGCCTGGAGCTCTTTGTAACTGAACAGGGCGACCTACTGGTCAATGAACTTGCGCCGCGTCCGCATAACAGCTATCACCAAAGTGAGCGCGGCTGCGTCACCAGCCAGTTCGAGCAGCACGTGCGCGCGGTGTGCAATCTTCCATTGGGCGACACGGCGCTGATTACTCCAGCGGCGATTGTAAATCTGCTCGGCCAAGTGTGGCTTGAGGGCGAGCCGAATTTTGCGGCGGCGCTAGCCGTCCCCGGTGTGCGCTTGCATCTTTATGAAAAGCACACACCGCGCGTGGGCAGAAAGATGGGCCACTTATCGGCGATTGGCGCAACGGCGGAAGAAGCGCTGGAGCG
>CAZSVJ010000183.1:0-7375 GCA_964610185.1 uncultured Occallatibacter sp.
TCGGCGGTGGGCGAGGGCTCCATCGCGGTGCAGTTTGTGCACCAGTATTTGGCGGGATTTTAGGGCGAGATGAGAAAGCGGAGATGAACCAGGGCGAACAGATGATCGAGATCGAATCGATTCCGTTGCGGGACGTTGCAGAAGCTCTACGACAAACCCGCCCTTTCGCCGAAACGGATGTGTCCGCTCTAAGCGGCGTGGACCGGGTAGAACGCCTGCACGCCAAGGCGGGAGCCGTGCTGTCGGAGCCAGGGCAGCCTCTGCGTTTTTATCTGCTGGTGCTTGACGGCGAAATTCGCGCCGAGCGGCCCGAGCCGGATGGTTCACGAACCGTGATGGGAATTGCAGCCGCCGGCGAGGGCTTTGGCGAGGCGCCTCTGCTGATGGGAAAGACCGAGGCGTCTTTCTTCTTGATCGCTGTACGAGACTCGCTGCTGCTGCGCTTCAACGAGCAGGACTTTTGGGCATTGCTTGCTTGCTGCCCCGCAGTGCGCAAGGTGGTGCTGGCCAATATGGCGCAGCGTCTACAGTCCTACCAGGTAGAGGCATTGCACCGCGAAAAGCTGGTTTCGCTGGGCACGCTGGCGGCTGGACTGATGCACGAGCTGCACAATCCGGGGTCGGCGGCCAAGCGCGCCACCGCGCAACTGCGCGAAAACCTGCTAAGGCTGCAGCAGTTGAGCCTGCGCTTCAGCGACCAGCCCAAGACTCGCGAACAGCTCAATTGCATGCGCGCTCTTCTCGAGAAGACAATGCGCGGCTGCAACGCCCCCGCGCTGAGCTCTGTGGAACAGTCCGATGCGGAAGAGGCGATGGCGGAATGGCTGCAATCGGCCGGCGTGGCGAACGCATTCTGTATCGCTCCATCGCTAGTAGACATTGGCCTTGAGCAGCAGGAACTTGCGTGCGCCAGGGAGGCCTTCGATGCCGGCAGCTTTTCTGACGCCGTCAATTGGCTGGAGGCGCTGGTCTCTAGCGTCAGCCTCGTCTGCACCATCGAGGAAAGCATTTCCCGCGTCTCCGACCTGGTAATGGCCGTCAAGAAGTTCGCCTACGACGACCGGGGCGCGGCCAGGGAACTGGATGTGCACGACAGCCTACAGAGCACGCTTACGATCCTGGGCCACAAGCTGCGCCTCAAGAAGATCTCCATCGAAAAACGCTTCGAGGCCTCGCCCTCCACCATCCAGACGCGCGGCTCGTCGCTCAGCCAGGTCTGGACCAACCTAATCGACAACGCCGTGGACGCCTCGCCGGAAGACGCGAAGATTGAAATCGCGACGTGGAATGAAGCAGGGGCTGCCAACGAGACGAAGCCGGCCTGGCTCGCTGTAAGCATTACGGATCACGGGGCGGGAATTCCGACTGAGGCGCTTCCACGGATTTTCGAGGCGTTCTTCACCACCAAGCCGCAGGGGTCGGGCACCGGCTTGGGCTTGGAGATTGTCCACCGCATCGTGACGCAAAAGTTCGGCGGCACAATCGATGTGGAATCGGAGCCGGGAAAGACTCGGTTCGTCGTGCGCCTGCCGCTCGATGCGTCTGCAAAACTCGCGAATCCGGTTCCTGCCGCGCATTGATCCAAAGTTTTCCGCGAGCTCCAGTGATTTCGGCCCGGTGGTCCCGCCGATCTCCGAAGTGCCCGAAACGCACCGGTTTCCGTTGGCCGAACCCCAGCTCCTTAGCAACCTCCAATCCACTTTTGCGCGGGCCTAACAGTCATGCTGGCCCGCATTAAGCCGATGTAGGAATTTGGAGGCTTGGATGACGGAGCGCGCAGATCTTCTTGAAGCTACGCTGGACGGCCACCCGGAGGGCATTGCCCTCATCGGCCAGAAGCACAACGTTATCTTGTGGAACCGGGCCGCGGAGGCAATTACCGGACACCTGGGCCTGCATCTTGTGGGGCATCCTGTGCCCGAGTTGCTGAAGCCGCTTCTGCAGTGGTGTGGTGACTCTACAGAGCCCGATTTCGATTCGTTTCCGCATCCAGAGCGTGGATGCTTGCTTCACACGCATCACCAGCTTGGCCATCCTCTATCTGTGTTTGCGCGAATTATGGCGCTGCGCGACGGACTCGGCGCGCGCATCGGCACGGCCATCATCTTTCATCCCGCGGAGAGCATGGATGCGCTGCCGCAAGGGGATCACACAGACGGCGCGGAGGCTAGCCCGGCGGATTTCGAAGACCGGCTGAGCGTACTGTTCGACGACTTTGCACATGGCGGCCTGCCCTTTGGGGTGCTTTGGATCACGGTGGATCAGGCTCACGAATTGCGCAAGACACACGGCGCGGGCGCTTGCGAGGCGATGCTCGAAAAAGTTGGGAGCGCTCTGTCGCATGGACTGCGGCCCGGCGAGCAATTGGTGCGTTGGGGCGACGATGAGTTTCTGGTTCTGTCGCACGAACGCACAGCGGAGATGCTTGCGGCTCACGCGCAGGCTTTGGCCGGACTGGCCAGAACGGCGGACTTTCGCTGGTGGGGCGATAGGAAGTCGCTCACGGTAAGCATCGGCGCGGCCCAGGCAAACATGGACGGAACCTTGGTTGGCCTGATGGAAAGAGCGAAGGCCGCAATGCTCACCAGCTTTCACGCAGACGGAAACCGCATTACAGCGGCGCCGGAGGGGAATTAATGTTTGCCATCATCGGCATTGTCATTGTATTTGGAGCGGTAATCGGCGGTTTTCTCATGGAAAAGGGCCACATCATGGTTCTGGTCCAGCCGGCGGAGGTGCTCATCCTTGGCGGCGCGGCCATCGGCACGCTCCTGGTCGCGAATCCGCTTCACATCATCAAGGGAATCGTCGCCGGGCTGATGGGCGTGCTGAAGGGATCCAGCTTCGGGAAACCGCGTTACTTAAGCGCGCTCAAAATGATGTATCAGTTCTTGAACAAGGTGCGCAAAGAGGGATTGCTGAGCGTCGAGATGGACGTCGAAAAACCAAAGGAAAGTTCAATCTTCAAGAACTATCCGGAGTTTCTCAACGACCATCACGCCCGGGACTTTGTGTGCGATACGTTGCGCACGGCCATCACCGGAGGCGTGGAACCGTTCGACATGGACCAGATGATGGAACTGGACATGGAGGTCCATCACCACGCTGCGACGCAACCCGTCAACGCGCTGAACACAGTGGCGGATGCGCTGCCGGGACTGGGCATTGTGGCCGCGGTGCTGGGCGTTGTCATCACCATGGGCTCGCTTGGCGGCCCGCCGGAAGAGATCGGCGAGAAAGTTGCCGCCGCGCTTGTGGGCACATTCCTGGGCATTCTTCTTTGCTACGGCGTGGCCGGTCCTCTGAGCTCGAACATGAGCAAGACCGCGGACGAACACAATGAGTATTTGCACGTGCTTCGGGTGCTGATGCTTTCGTTTCTGAAGGGGGCGGCGCCCCTGATCGCGATTGAGATGGGACGGCGCGCGATTCCCGCGCACGTGCGGCCCAGTTTCGACGAGATGGAAAAGAACTGCAAGGGCGGGCCTGTTGAAGTTGAAGCTGCCGCGGCGTAGAAATCGCGGCATCGTTTTTAAATCGGCAACCCATTGGAAAGAAGATAGAACATCATGGCAGATAAGCCCCGACCGATTATTGTTATCAAGAAAAAGGGCGGCCACGGCGGCCACCACGGCGGCGCGTGGAAGGTTGCCTATGCCGACTTTGTCACGGCCATGATGTCGCTGTTCATCGTGCTCTGGCTGATGGGATCGGATTCGAAGGTGAAGCAGGCTGTCGCCGGCTACTTCAACGATCCGATGGGCGTTGCAAAGCTGCTGGGAACCACCATGAGCGGGACCGGCGTGGGCCCCGGCCAGACTGTGGAGCAATTGAACACCAGCGATCTGGAAAAGCTGAAAGACAAGATCGAGAAGGAAATCAAGGCCAGAAAAGATCTGCAAAAGCTCTCGAAGCAGATTGAGATTACCATCACTCCCGAGGGGCTGCGCATTGAGTTGCTGGAGGGCAAGGACGGCACTTTCTTCGAGATCGGAAGCCCGAAACTGAGCGCCAACGGCCAGTCGCTGCTGTCGCTGTTAGGCACGGAGCTGAAGACCATTCCCAACTCGCTGCTGCTCGAGGGCCACACCGACTCCACACCCTATTCCGCCGACAACAGTTACAGTAACTGGGACCTTTCGGCCGATCGCGCCAACGCCGCGAGACGGCTGCTGCAACAGGACGGCGTCCGCTCCAATCAAGTAACTCAGGTGCGCGGGTACGCCGATCAGATGCTGCGCGTGAAGAACAATCCGACCGACCCATCCAATCGCAGAATTTCGATCCTGGTGAAGAACGACAACGATCCAGTGCCGACTGTTTCCGCGGCTAAGATCGTCGACGGCTCCTCGCAGTTGCCAGGCGTACAAAAGCAACCCGCTCCCGCAGTGGGCAAAGCCAAGCCGCAGGCGGCTCAGCCCATGACTACGGCCAGCGCGAAACCGGTCGCTCAGGCACAGACTCCGCCGAAACCTGTGGCTCAGGCTGCGGCGCCGGCCCCGCCAGCCAAGCCTTCGCCATCGGTTCCGGCAGCCAAACCCAGCCTGATGGACCGGCTCAAGAGCATGTTGCCCGGCAAGAAGAAGTAGCGAGCCGGGCACTACGGCTCAACTGGCCCCTGACCTCCGACCCCTGAAATGGTGTACTCTGGTTCGCGTGGGAAAGCGTTTACCGAAAGGCGCCACTCCAATGACCATTGTCGCCGGGGTTGACTTCGGCACACTCAGCGTTCGCGTCACTCTTGTCGACAGCGAAAGGGGACCGATCGGAACCGCATCGGCCTCTTATCCTTTGCACCGGCGGCGCGAAGATCCCAATTTTGCCACCCAGTCCCATGCCGACCAGATGACAGCGCTGGCCGCCGCCACGCGCGACGCGCTTCAGGCCGCGGGCATCGATGGCGGCGCCGTTGCGGCGATTGCGCTCGATACGACCGGTTCCAGTGTGATTCCTGTCGGCGAGGGACTCGAACCCTTGGATGAGTATTATCTGTGGTGCGATCACCGCGCATTTGCCGAGGCCGAGGAGATCACCCTCAAGGCACATGAGGTGGGATTTGAAGGCATCCACTGGTGCGGCGGCGTTTATTCCCATGAGTGGGGATTTGCCAAGCTGCTGCATTGGCTTCGCCACAACCCCGGCAAGCGCTCTCGTTTGGTCACGGCCCTGGAACATTGCGACATGGCGGCGGCAACGCTTTGCGGCATCAAGACCGTCACCGGCCTGAAGCGGAGCGTTTGCGCCATGGGCCACAAGTGGATGTGGAACCCCAAGTGGGGCGGACTGCCGCCGGAGGAGTTTCTAGTCACGGTCGATCCGCTCTTTGCCGGGATTCGAGCCAAATTGGGCGGGGAATACCTGACCAGCAATCATCTGGCCGGCCATCTTTCATCTGAGTGGGCTGAGGCGCTGGGCCTTCGCGCCGGAATTCCGATCCCCGTCGGCGCATTCGACGCGCATTGGGACGCCATCGGTTCCAATTGCCGGGAAGGCGATGTTGTCAACGTGGTGGGCACGTCCACCTGCATCATTGCCATGGCGCGCGAGGCACAGCTCGTTCCCGGCGTTTGCGGGGTGGTTCCGGGCAGCGTGCATCCGGACTATACCGGTATCGAGGCCGGGCTCTCGGCGACGGGAGACATCTTCGACGCCATAGCTCGCCGCGCCAACAGCACTGTGGCCGCGCTGTCTGGAGGCCCGGAAGGTTTGGAGAAGTACAAGGCCGGGCAGACCGGCCTCATGCGATTGAGTTGGGACAACGGCGACCGCACGGTGCTCGTCAATCCGGAATTGGGCGGCGTGACGCTGGGCTGGAACCTGGTTCACACGGCGCAGGACGAGCTGTTCGCGGCCATTGAGGGCACTGCCTTCCACACGCGCATCATTCTGGAGCGGATGGCCGAATATGGAGTTCGCGTGGATCGAGTGATCAACGCCGGCGGCATTCCGCAGAAGAGCGAAGTGCTCAACCAGGTTTACGCCAACGTGCTGAATAAGCCAGTGCTGGTGCCGGCGGGCATTCCCACCAGCCTGGGCTCGGGCATCTTTGCGCTGCTCGCTGCCGGAGCCTACAAGACGATTGAAGAAGCGCAGGCCGCGGTTTGCCTGCCGCTGCGAACGGTCACACCCGATCCCAAGGCCGCCACAGTCTACGAAGAGCTTTATCGGCTTTATCGCGATTTGTACTTCGCCTTGGGCCGACGCGACGCTAAACCAGTGGCTCTCGGCGCTGTATTGCCGGAGCTAAGGAAGATTGCCGCTCAGGTGCGGAAGGCGCATTGACACGGATGGCCCGGTTTCATCTCGCAGGATATTGCAAAAAAGGTATAATAGTAGGATGATGTGGGTCGTTGGGTTCATGAGTGAAGAGGTGTCATGGCGCGCAAGTTCATTCCGGCTGAAGAGTCCTTCAAGCAGTGGAAGAAAGATCCCCGGTACGTGGCTGCGTACGAGTCGCTGGAAGAGGAATTCGCCTTGGCCTCGGCCTTGATCGCGGCGAGGGGCAATGCGGACATGACCCAGGAGCAGGTCGCCGACGCGATGGGAACGACTCAAGCGGTAGTTGCGCGTCTCGAAAGCGGAAAGGTGCTGCCATCGACGCGCACTCTGGAGCGTTTTGCCAAGGCGACTCGCACGCGTCTGCGCATCAGCTTTGAGCCCGGCCGCGAAACTGCGCAATCATAAGCGTGAAGAATGCCTATTCGAGTCTGTGGGATCCCAGGCTTTCCGCTGAGGCGGACCGCAGCGGACGAGACCTGGGGCACCCAGTTTGTCGAGGCGTCCTCCAGTTCCCCTACTGCTGCTGCTGCATCTGCTGTAGATCGATGAAGGGGATGGCGAGCGGTTCCGGGGGCTGCTGGGCGCGCTCAACCAGAACGCTCCAGTCTTCAGGGATGGGGAGCGTGCGATCGAGCGCGGGCGGCTGTTCGCCAGCTTCGACGTGGACAGCCACATACAGCTCGCTATCGGTCTTGCCGCGGAAGATTCCGTGCGTGGGAGGAACGTCGGCGTAATCGCGGCCTACGGCGGTGCGAATGTGCCGGTGGTGCGCGACAAGATTGTTGGTCGGGTCGAATCCTACCCAGCCAAGATGCGGGATGAGCGCGTCAACCCAGGCATGGGTGGCGTCCGGAGTGGAGCGGTCGTGGTCTTCGCGGCTGCGGTAAAGATAGCCGGAGACGTAGCGAGCCGGAATTTGAACATGACGCAGCAGGGCGATCATGGTGTGGGCGAAGTCCTGGCAGACGCCCTCGCCGCTGACGATGGCCTGGTCGATGGGCGAGTCGACGCGCGTGGAGCGGGGCACATATCGGAAGTAGTCGAAGAGGCGCTGGTTCAGCTCCTGCACCAGCATCAGCGGATCGTCGCGGCGGGT
>CAZSVJ010000184.1:0-7350 GCA_964610185.1 uncultured Occallatibacter sp.
TCCTGGCTTGCGCTTGCACCAGCCGATATGCGTCTTCGCGCAACATGCCTGCCTCAGCCAGGTCGAGCAGCAACTGCCCGCTGAAGATCAGCCCGCCGGTGCTTTCCAAATTGCGTTTCATCCGCTCGGGATAAACCAGCAGCCTGTCGATCAGGTTCTCAGTCTTTGCCAGCAGATAGTCAACCAGAATAGTCGAGTCAGGGAAAATGATTCGCTCTACGGAAGAGTGTGAAATGTCCCGCTCGTGCCACAGGGCAATGTCTTCAAGTGCCGCTTGCGCATTGCCGCGCAGCACACGCGCCAGCCCGCTGATCTGTTCGCTCGTGATCGGGTTCTTTTTATGCGGCATGGCCGAGGAGCCCTTCTGCTTCTCGCTGAAATACTCCTGCGCTTCGCGTACCTCGGTCCGTTGCAGGTGGCGAATCTCGACGGCGATCTTGTCGAGCGTGCTGCCGATAATGGCCAGCGTGGAAATGTAGGCGGCGTGCCGGTCACGCTGGATCACCTGCGTAGCCACTGGCGCCGGTTTGAGGCCCAGCCGCTCGCAGATTCGCTCCTCGTGCTCCGGCTTCAAGTGTCCAAATGTCCCCACCGCGCCGGAGAGCTTGCCCACGCGCATATCCTCGGCCGCGGCGTCAAAGCGAACCAGGTTGCGCTCCATCTCAGCGAACCAGTTCAGCAGCTTCAAACCGAAAGTCGTGGGCTCGGCATGAATGCCGTGCGTGCGGCCAATGGTGGGCGTGTGCTTGAACTCCAATGCGCGGCGTTTGAGCACCGTCAGCAACTCGACGAGGCCGGCGCGGATCAGCACCGAGGCTGCCTTCACCTGCAAGGCTTGCGCCGTATCAACCACATCATTGGAAGTCAGCCCATAGTGCAGCCAGCGGGACTGGCCGTCCAGGCCTTGGCTCTTTAGCGATTCTGCAACCGCTGTGGTGAAGGCGATCACGTCGTGCTTCACCTCCGCCTCGATCTCCTGAATGCGAGCGACGGAACAGCTTGCTTTCTCCGCGATGGCCTTGGCTGCTTCGGCGGGAATCACGCCATCTTCTGCAAGCACAGTGCTGGCCGCTGACTCCACCTGAAGCCAGCAGCGATACTTATTCTCTTCCGTCCAGATGCGGCCCATGCCGGGGCGTGTGTAGCGCTCAATCAACGTGAAACTCCTCGCCAGAGCCGCATCGAGCGGCTTCACCCAACTCTTGATTGTACGAGGAATCAGCCTTCAGGAGCGAGGAATTCCCAATCGAAGATGCAGTTCGTCGTAGAGCAGCCCGCGGCCCGGCTTGTACGGCTGGAACCACTCGCCATCGATCACCAGTTGCGGAACCGCGCGCTTGCCCACATGGCGCATCACCTCGGCCGAAGCCGCCGGATCAAGATCCACGTTGATCTCTGTATAGGGAATCCCATTCGTTTCGAGAAACTGCTTTGCAGCCCGGCAATCCCGGCACCAGGCAGCCGTATACATCTGCACTTTCATGGCGCCATTTTACTGCGCCTCGCCTGCTACCATCTGTGACGATGACCGCAGATGAAATCAAGGCAATGCTGAACCTACAGCCGCACCCGGTCGAAGGGGGATTCTTCCGCCGCACCTACACCTCCACCGGAACAGCGAATTTGCCACGCGGAACGCGCCCCTTCGGGACGGCGATCTATTACCTGCTGGAACCGGGAACTTTTTCCGAGATGCACGTCCTCGATTCCGATGAGATATTCCACTTCTATCTCGGCGACCCGGTTGAGATGCTTCAACTCCATCCCGATGGGCGCTCCGAGACTTATACCCTTGGACCGGATTTGGCCGCGGGACATCATATCCAGTTAGTCGTCCCAACCGGAGTTTGGCAGGGTACTCGATTGGTGGGGGACGGGAAGGTGGCTCTGCTGGGCTGCACGGTAACTCCAGGCTTCGACTTTACCGATTACCGCAGCGGTAGTTATGCCGAGTTAGCGGCCAAATGGCCTGTAGAAGCCGCAAGAATCAGGCGTCTGACGAGAAGATGACTTATCCAGCAGCTAACTCGACCTGCGCTCGCGAAAAAAGCATCGCAGTAACTCGGCCGATTCTTCAACGAGGATTCCCTGCTCCACTTGCATTTGGTGATTCAGTTGCGGATGGTTGAGCACGGATAGCACCGAACCCGCCGCGCCTGCCTTGGGATCGGCAGCCGCAAAAACCAGCCGGTCGAGACGTGCATGAATCATCGCCCCGGCGCACATCGCGCACGGTTCCAGCGTTACATAGAGCGTGCAGCCGTTGAGCCGGTAATTGTTCAGTGCTTTGGCCGCCTCGCGCAAAGCCACAATCTCTGCGTGCGCCGTCGGGTCCAGATCGCGCAACACGCGATTCTGGCCGCGTGCTATAAGCTCCCCATCGCGCACAACTATCGCGCCAATCGGCACTTCGCCCACCTCCGCGGCCAGGCGGGCTTCGGCGAGAGCGGCTTGCATAGCCTCAAGGTCGGTCATTCGAGCCACAGGCTCCGAAGATGCGTGAAGTTGATCACGTTGAGGCCTTGTGATTCAAGGGAATTGCTCAAAGGGAAATCCATCGTCAGAACGACGTGGGTCTTTGCCAGGCCTGCCAGAGAAGCATCGGTAAGCCCAAGCCACATAAAATCGCTTGTCGCGATCGTTGCCGCAGGAGTCCACTCCTCCGGGATGACCTGAATCTGGCTCGAGAAATACTCGGACCAATCATCCTTGATCCACCTCGGAAGTGCGTTGGCCAGGTTGGAGACCTCGGTGAGCACGTGGGGAGTTGTTCGAAGAACAGAGAACACCTTCAAGGTCTCAGAGAGCAATTCAACGTCTTCGTTTTGAAAACTGTTGAGGCGTTTGAAGGTACTCGCAAGCCCCCGATCGAAGCTGGCGCACCACCGAAGTAGAAGCAGGTTCGAATCAAGAATCGCGGGCCTGCCGATATGCGGTTTCAGCAGCGGATTGTCCGTTGCTCTCATGCAGCCCTCTCCCTTAGAGCAACAAGCTTGCCTTCTGAACCATCGACAACGACGACTTTGGCAATACGCGCCAGATTTCTCGCGCTGCGAATCCCCGCCAGCAGAGCATCGGGGCTGTAGCTCGGATTCGGAACACTGAGAGTAATGGCCCAGTTCTCTCCTTCTTTCTCCAACTCCTCAAGTCGAATATCTTCAGCACATGATCTCGGGGAAGGGACGCCCTTGATCGGCGCCGGAGGAGTGATCGCAAGTTCAGGCAGGAGTTCTTTGAACTGCGCGCGTGCGATTTGAATCACTTGCTTTATATCAAGACTCATCCGCAAAATCCTCCTCGACACGTCCATTCTACCCCGAAACCGCCTGCCCTGCCGCCGGCTGCTGCTGCGTCATGCAGTGCAAGGTTCCCAGCCCCCACACCAGATCCACGCAGTGAATCCCAATAACTTCGCGGTCCGGAAATACTTCGGCCAGGATATTCAGCGCTACGCGGTCGTTAGGATCGTGAAAGGTCGGGACTAACACCAACGCATTCGCAATGTAGAAATTCGCATAACTCGCCGGGAGGCGCTGACCGCGGAATATCACCGGGCGCGGCAGAGGCAACTCAACCAATGTGAATTGCTTTCCATCCAGCGTGCGCGCAGCCTTCAAGCGGGCTAGATTCTCGGCCAGCGGCGCATGGTTGTCGTCCTTCGTGTTCGGCTCAACGGCGGTCACAATCGTCGCCGGCGCAACGAACCGGCTGATATCGTCCACGTGCCCATGCGTGTCGTCACCGGCAATGCCGCGGCCGAGCCAGATGACCTTGTCGATGCCGAGAAAATCGTGAAATGCCTGCTCCATTTGTGAGCGGCTCACTCCAGGATTTCGCTGCTGCACGTCGCTCAGCAGGCACTCCTCGGTGCTGAGCAGAATCCCCGCGCCATTCGTGTCAATCGAGCCGCCTTCGAGAACGAGCCTGCGCCTCGCATTTCCGGATTCGGCGCCGTCTTCCAATGCAACAAATGACTGCCATTCGGGCAAGCCGAGCAGTTCAGCCACACGGCTTGGAATCTGGTCGTCGAGCTGCCAGTCGGAGTATTTGGCCCATGCGTTGAATCTCCAGTTGGTCACGGCCAGTTGGCCTGCGGCGTTGCGAATAAAAATCGGCCCGGAGTCGCGTGTCCACACGCGATTAGTTGGCCACAGATGATAGCTCACGTTGTCAACATGCGCTCCGGCACGCCTCAGAATGCCTGTCGCGCGCGCCCCAGACTTCTCGTCGTTGACAAGAATCTCGACCCGCTCGCGCTGGCAAAGCAGCCGTACAATCTCCGCATAAAGCCATGGAATGGCCTGAAATTTGCCGGGCCAGTCCTCGGGATTGTGTGGCCAGGCAAGCCATGTGGCATCGTGGCGCTCCCACTCGGCAGGCATGCGATAGCCTAACTCTCGCGGCGTCGTTTCGGGCATGACTACTTGGGATCTCCGTCGGCAAACCAGGTGTTCACCGGATCGAGAAAGCGCTTGGTGATAGGGCCATAGGCATCGATGCGCCGGTCGCGCAGGAACGGCCAGTTGCGCCGCGTGTCCTCAATCAGCCCCAGGTCGATCTCGCCGAGCAGAATCTCTTCCGCATCGTGCGAGGCTTTGGCGATGATGCGGCCAAACGGATCGGCCAAAAAGCTTCCGCCCCAGAACTCAATGCCCGGCCCCGAGGCGCGATTGCCGTTCACGTCGCCATGCTCTAGACCGACCCGATTCACGCCGGCCACATAGACTCCGTTGGCGATAGCGTGCGACCGCTGAATAGTTTGCCAGGCCTCATATTGGGCGGCTCCGAACTCATCCTTCTCCGCCGGATGCCAGCCGATGGCGGTGGGATAAAAAAGCACTTCCGCGCCCTGCAACGCGGTTAGACGGGCGGCTTCTGGATACCACTGATCCCAGCAGACAAGTGTGCCGACACGCCCGAATGCCGTGTCCACGGCCTGAAAACCCAAATCTCCTGGCGCGAAGTAATACTTCTCGTAGTAAAGCGGATCGTCCGGGATGTGCATCTTGCGGTAGACGCCGGCGATGGCTCCATCGCTATTCAGGGTAACTGCGGTATTGTGATAAAGCCCCGGCGCGCGGCGCTCGAAGAGAGAAGCAACGATCGCGACGCGATTCTTGCGAGCCACGCCGGCAAGCTTCTCCGTCGAAGGCCCAGGGATCGGCTCGGCCAGGTCAAATAGCTTGGTATCCTCGCGCTGGCAGAAGTATTGTGCACGGAAGAGCTCAGGCAGGCAAACGATGTTTGCGCCCAGCCGCGCGGCCTCTTCAATGTGCCGCACCGCCAACGCGAAGTTCGCCTCCGGGTCAGCTCCCATGCGCATCTGCACGAGGCCGACAACGTATTTGCGCGCATTCAACATAATTTCATTGCCGCTCCATTGCAACGATACAGCAGGTCGTGTGATGTCAAGCCGCTTGCGTAGGAACGCTGAAGCATGAGTTCATTCGCGAAGTATATTTCCTACTCCTAAATTCCAGCGGCATCCAGCACCGCGACCTCACTCTGCCGACGGCCAGTCAATCTGTGCCAGAGCTTGGAGGGCCAGTTCGGGTCCATGCATGGCCGCTCAACTAGCAGAAAGAATATAGCACACGTCGTAACCAGCGGAACCGCGACCAGAAAGAGTTGAATTGTGTAGTTGACTATGAACAGCGAACCTGGCTGCACGGCATGCTTTGTAACCTTCCACACAGCCGCTATTACTTGCCAATGGAGCAGATAGATCGAGTAACACATCCCTCCGATAACCGCGACCCACCGATTTGCGAATACCAATCGAAGTCCATAGCTCCGCATCGCCGCGACGCACAGCATACCTATCGGCACCGGCATCAGCGCATGCGGCCAGTCCGTAATGCGCGGTGTAAAGAAAATCGCGCCCAGTGCTAGAGCCCCCGCTACATCCCAGGCCCAGGATGAATTCATGCTTTCAATATCGAGCACGAAGACGTCGGCTACCAAGAGCCCCATAAGAAAATACTGCAAATAAAAAAGGATGCTTAAATCGACCCTCGGCCAAGCCTGAAACGGCATCTGCGCCAGCGAAATGCAAAGCACGCTCGCGAGCAGCATCAAACGTCTCAGTTCTTTCCCGCGAATGCGATAGCACTGCATAACCAACGGCGCAAGAGCGTAAAACTGTATTTCGACCTCAAGGCTCCAGGCGGCGGGATTTACCCAGCTCATCTGGCCAAATATGAGGCTGTGCTGGTAGAAGGCGCTGGCAAGCGCATGAGCAGCGAAGCCCGGCGCAAATTTGTGCCAATACAGGAAATATCCTGCGCTCACGACAACTAATGAAACGATGTAAGGCGGCTCCAACCGCGTAACTCGCCGCATGTAATACTTTCGCAGCGAAACGGGCTTCGATCCCAACAGCAAGTGTCGCGCAAACGGCAAGGCTAGAATCATCCCGCTAATCACAAAGAACAGCGAAACGCCGCGATCTCCATTGGTCAGTATCCGATCCAACCACCAATAATTGGGCTCAACCGGAATGATTCGACCGGACCCAACCATCAATTCGCCCCGCAGGTGAAATAAGACCACAGAGCCTATGGCGAGGAAGCGAAGCCCATCGATCTCGGGAATCCACCGTCCATCTCTGGTCACTCTGCGAAGACGATCCAACAACACGTTGCCTCCCACACGCAACCCTGTTGCGACCAACTAATAATCGCGGACCGACGGCGCTTTGAGTCTCAGCGAATTCGCCTCCCGAATGCCGCGAACGTGGTGACCATGCTTCCGCATTGCCATGCCTAGGCAGAGACACGCATATCGCGCGGTAATGGCATTGGCCTGCATGGCAGATATTAGGTTATCTTGAAATGCGTACTACTCTTCGAGGATCAGAACCGCTGCCGCGATCGTGGTGGTCCATAGTCCGCGCTTGTCGCCCACGGCAGATTGGGTGATATTGCTGGTGCGCACGATCTTGTTTGAGATGCGGTAAATTTCCTTCTTCTCGTCCCAACTGGTATCGGGATCGAACTCGACGTCAAGGGTGGTTGCAAGCATCTCGGCGGCCAACTCCTCGGCGTATTCGCCCGCCTGCTCCTCGGTCTCGCCAAAACTGTGGTGCTCGCTCAGGTAGCCGTAGGTGTCGCGGTCGGCTGGAATGGCCACGCCTATGCTCGCGACGATCAGCCGATGCGGCTCGCGCGTGGAGTTCTCCGCAATGACCGAAAAAACTACCTCGCCGTCATGCAGATACTTGAGCCCTTCCTTGCGCGGAATGACTTTGCACTGCGGCGGAAAGATCGACGAGACGCGCACCAAGTTTTGCGAGGCGATGCCCGCATCCCGAAGCGCCAGCTCAAAGGAAGTCAGACGCTCCTTGTGTTT
>CAZSVJ010000185.1:0-7347 GCA_964610185.1 uncultured Occallatibacter sp.
TTTTTTGAGGCGCCGCCGGAGCGGGTGGCCCCGCAACTGCTGGGGAAGATTTTGGCGCATGTTTCGCCTGCCGGGAATTTGGCGGGACGGATTGTCGAGACCGAGGCTTATCTGGGTCCGCACAACGATCCGGCCGATGCGGCGGCGCACAGTTATCGCGGGCCGACGCCGCGCAACCGAGTTATCTTTGGTCCCGCGGGCCATGCTTATGTTTACGCGATCTATGGGCGCTACTTCTGCATGAATGTTACTTGCGAAACTGAAGGACGCGCCGGATGCGTGCTCATGCGAGCGCTTGATCCTTTGATTGGGCCAGACGGCTCGGGCTTAGCTCGGATGGCCGCGAATCGCGGGCTGGCGGCTGGCGCGGCGGCGTGGCAGTTGACTTCAGGGCCGGGTAGGTTGAGCCAGGCGCTGGGGCTGACGCGGATGGGCCACAATGGGCTCGATCTGACAGATCCTGGCTCGTCGCTGCAGATTCGCGACGACGGCTTTCAAGTGAGCGAGGTGCTGGTGACGGCGCGCATCGGCATCAACGAGAAGAACGAAGCGGTTGATTGGCCGCTCCGTTTTGCGCTGCCGGAGCACAAGTGCGTATCCGGTCCGAAAAGTTTAATCGGCAAACGCGTCCCGCTCGGTTAGAATTGCGTCCATTCAAGAAGCGAACCAAACGAATCCACCAGCGAGGTGATCTTCCCTTTGAAACATTCTTCCTTGTCGTTGCCCGCCGCTGTGACAGCCTTGCTGACCGCGGCTGTTCTTACTGCTGCCCAAACCCCGCAAGCCGCGCCTCCACCGCCCGGCGGGCCGCCGCCGATGCGCAGCTATCCCGCGCCCACCAACCTGAAAGTGCTGCCCAAGGACCTGACCGGGCAGCAGGTGCACGAGCTCATGGAAAAAATTGAGGGCTCGCTGGGCGTGCATTGCGACACCTGCCACGCGGCGGACCCCAAGAACCTGGCTCCAAACGGACGCCCGCGGCTGAACTTTGCCGACGACTCCAAGCCGGAAAAGAATAACGCCCGTTTGATGATCACGATGACCGATGAGATCAACAAGAACTATGTCCCCAAAATCGACAGCGCGGGCGAGGTTGACAAAGCAGGCATGATGGTGACTTGCGGCACCTGCCATCGCGGCAAGCTGCATCCCGAGGCGTTTGTGATTCCGCCCGAGGAGCGTGGCCCGCGTGGGCCGCAGGGCGCGCCGCCAGCAGGGGCAATGCCGCCGCCGGCGCATTAGGGACTGTCGGGAATCCTGCAATGCGGGCTTCATGCTATCCCACCCATCGCAAATTGCGCGATGGATGGGGCACCCGCCTCAGAATGACCGCGCATTTCTTCTGCTCACGGCTTCCAAATGAATGTGGCCACCGATCCCGCCGGCAGTGGCGCGATCGCGGTTTTTCCGTGGAAGCCGATGCGCAGGTCCTGGCTTTTGGTTCCGGCATTCAACGTGTAAAGCACAATTTCGCCGTTGGGATTGCGGAAGGCTACGTCTTTGAGATTGGTTCCGGCAGGCTCGTCGGAGGCAATGCGGACCGCGCCAGGGAGCAGAAATCTGCTTGCCTGGCCGAGCACGTAGTAATCGGCTTCGCGTTTTGCGGATTGGGTTGGCGGAGCGGTGGTGTCGATGGTCACCAGGCCGCGACAGTTGCCGCAGCCGCCCACATGCGGGCCGCGGTCCTGGTCGGTTGCCAGCGCCCATAAGACGTAACTTTTTGCCCAGTTGCGCGTGACGGCGATCAGCTCCGCCGCTTCGTCGGCAAGGACGTTGCCCTTCTGCCAGGTTCCGCCGCTCGATTCGGTCACCCATTGATCTTTTTGCGGAAACTCCTCGTGATTCTTGGTCATGACCGCCGGATCGCCGGCGTAGTGGTGCCACGCGGTTCCGGCTACGAAGGCATAGGCCTTGGGGTCTTTGAGAACTGTTTCTGGGTAGTCGGGGCGATCCCAGTTGTGGTCGTAGACCATGATTTTGGTATTGAGATGCGCGGCAGCCAGAGCGGGCCCAAGAGCGTTGCCGATGAAGGCCGTCTGCTCGATGGCGGGCATCAGCATGCCGCTGTAGTTGGGCGGGGCGTAGAGCGGCTCGTTCTGCGCGCTCAGCGCATAGACGGGCACACCGGCTGACTGATAGCCCTGGATGGTTTTCACGAAGTAATTGGCGAGGGGCCGATATGCCTCGGGGCGCAGGGACGAAGGCTGCTTGCTATCGGGATTGGAGCCGAGCATCGACCCGGAAGCCTTCATCCAGCCGGGCGGGCTCCACGGGGTGATCATAATGTGGATCGACGGGTTGAGGGCGAGGGCCTTCTTGAGCAGCGGGAAAATGTATTCCTGGTCGTGTTGCATGGAGTAGTGGTCGAGGTTGGGATCGCTCAGGCCGGCGGGGGTGGTGCAGGCCTTGTCTGTCTGCTGGCAGAGGTCGTCGTAGGAGTAGAAGGTGACGGCCAGGTCCGAGGATCCGATAGGCTGGCGGAGAAAGCTCAGCGCGATGCCTTCTCTGCGGCTGAAGAGCGATTTGAAAGCGGCTTCAGTTTGCGCAGGGGTGAGCTTTTTGGCAAAGAGCCATGCGGCAGCGTCGGTGAGCGATGCGCCGAAGCCGTCGATTTCCTGGAAGCGCTGACTATCGTCGACAGTAATGAGCGGGAGCTGGACGCCCGGCGCGGCATTGTTGGAGAAGTGCAGCGTGGCGCGCTGCGACAGGGTTTCAAGCAGGTCCGGGGTGGTCTGATACAACGAGATGGATTGGGCGCTGAGGTTAACTGGGACGAGTGCAGCTAGGACGAGGCTGGCTAAAAGGACTTTGGAGCGCGGCATGAAGCCTCCTTCGGGCCGAGGGAGAATCGTAGTGCATTTGGAGGGATTGCGGATAGACCATATGCCGAGAACGATAGTTCAGTCTAGCGGTATCCGACTGCGTACTCTAGATTCGTCCGGTCGCGCTTAGGCTATGGCCGCTATGCCGTGTATTGAAGCAAGAGTGAGCAGTCTAGCCGCTGGTCCACGTGGCTGCTTTTCGCCGCATTCCCATTTGCTGACGACCCCGGTGGTTACATTGAGATGTGCCGCAAAGACTGCCTGGCTAACTGCGGCTTTGGCCCGAATACGGCGAATGGCCGCCGGAGAAAGCTTTAGGACCGTTGTTAGACATGGTCGATCAAATTCCCGCATGGTTTTGCTGTCGATAGCGCCAACCTTGTGCAGGTCAGACATGCTTTCGTGGAGCGCTGCGAATGCTTCGCTCTTGTATGCCTTTGCCATGTCCCAATCCTTTCGTTGATGGAGCGATCTCGAAGAGAGCGCCCTGCTTGGCGATTGCCGTGATCTCTATTATGCGCTCGCTCAGGCTCGCCGGAAATCTCCGCTCTTGCCGCCGGATTTTTTCTCTAGCTGGACGTTGCGGATGACAATGGATTTGTCGAGGGCTTTGGTCATGTCGTAGACGGTTAATGCGGCTACGGCGGCGGCGGTGAGCGCTTCCATCTCGACGCCGGTGGGGCCGTTGGTGGCCGCTGTCGCGGTGATGCGCACGCCGCCGGGGACGATTGTCGCTTGCACATCTAAGTGACTCAGCGGGAGCGGGTGGCACATGGGAATCAGGTCGGCGGTGCGCTTGCCGGCTTGGATCCCGGCGAAGCGTGCGACTTCTAGCGGGTTGCCTTTGGGATTGGCTGGAAGGGCGGCAAGAACCTTCGAGGACAGCTCGACAAATGCCGAGGCGGTTGCGGTGCGGCGTGTGGGCGGCTTGGCGCTTACGTCGACCATGGCGGCCTGGCCGGTTTCGGTGAAGTGAGAGAGCTTCGGATTCGAGGGTTTGGGCATGGGGTCCTCTGGATTCTTGTCGTTATTCCGTGAATGCATGGCCTCCCACCCATTCCGCTAACCACCCCACAGGCAAAGACCCGTCTGTGGGGACCCCGGTCACGCGGAATGGATGGGGCACATATTCGTCCTTACACTACCACCGGACACACTCAGTGAAGCAGAATGCGGACGATTGCGCCGGCTTCAAGGGTGGATGTTTCTTCGGGGACTACGAGAAAACAGTTGGAGCGGGCCATCGCGGCTATGTCGCCGGAGCCCTGCCAAGAAACAAGAGCAACTTCGGGGAGTTCACCGGCGGCGCCGAAGGTGCAAGCTGCGGGCAGAAACCGTGTGAGTCCGGGCTTGCTGTGCTTGTCGGTAGCTTTGGATAGGCGCGCTAAGGCGAAGCGCGGGACCGATTCATGGCTGCCTGCAAGAGCGGCCAGCACCGGCGCGGCGAAAAGCAGAAACGTTACTGCCGAAGAGACTGGATTGCCGGGAAGGCCAAAGAAGCACTTCGCGCCCTTCTTGTTTTGGACGGTGCGCGCGTTCCGAACAGGCAGTTCGCCAAAGACTAGGGGCTTGCCGGGCTGAATGCGAACGCCGGTAAAGTGAAAGCGTGCTCCGGCGCGAAGCAGAGCCGGCTCAACGAGATCGAATTTCCCCGCTGACACGCCGCCGGAGAAGATCAGCAGGTCAGCTTCAGCGGCCTGGGCGAGCGCCTGGTCGAGAGCTGCTTCGTTGTCGGCGACAGTGGGCAGCACCCACGGCTCACCGCCCGCGGCTGCGACCATCGTGGCCAGCATGGGGGCGTTTGAATTGCGGATCTGGCCCGGCGCGGGCTCGGACTCAATTGGAACCAGCTCATCGCCGGTGGCGAGAATTGCTGCGCACGGACGAACAAAGACCTTCAGCGAAGCGTGACCGCAGGCAGCAGCGAGGGCAATCTGCGCGGAGTGGATTGCGGTTCCAGCGCTGAGCAGTTCGTCCCCTGCGTGAGCCTGCGCGCCCTGAGCCACAATGTTCTCACCCTTTTTCAACTTGCGCGACGGAAGCAAGCGGACCTTGCCGCCCGCCACATCGGCGTGTTCGAGCATCATCACGGCGTTGGCGCCGGTCGGAACGGGAGCACCGGTCATGATCTCCCATACTGATCCTTTAGGCAGCGGTCCAGCTGGAGCCTGGCCGGCATGGGTGGCGCCGGCCAGCCTGAGCGGCGTATGCGCGGAGGCTTCAGCGGCACGGCAGGCGAAACCGTCGCGTGTGGAGCGGGCGAATGGAGGCTGATCGCGATCGGCGCAGAGCGGTTCGGCAAGCACACGGCCTGCCGCCGAGCTGAGACTTACGCGCTCAATAGCGGGACGCGACCGGAGCAGACGAATTGCGTGTCCGGCGACCAGCGCGGCTGCTTCCTCGTAGCTTGGCAAAGCGGAGCTCATGGATTGGATTGTAGTGGGTTGCGAAGACGGCGGTTCTAGAGTTGGTCGCAGAAGTTCGTGGCGGAAATGCAGGTCCCCGCCACGGCGGGCAGGCTTTCGACTCTCCGCCGCGGCGGACTTCGCTCAGGAAGACCGCGTCTTTCCGGGTTTCGCTCAGGAAGACCGCTTCTCTTGGCGTCTCGGGATGACAGCATTTTATTGAACGAACTTAAGAGACGGGACGCTGACGGCGGTTCGCAAGCCCACGAACAAAGGGCGCCCACCGCGGCGGACGCCCTCATGAAAAGAAACGGACGGATTAGTTGTTCTTCTTCTTGCTGTTGGTAGGAGCCTTGTAAACGGCATCGATCTTCTGATCGAATCCGGCAAGAATGCCCTTCACTTCACCGGCATAAGGACCATCGGGCGACAGTTGAAGGTATTTCTGGTAAGCCTCAAGGCAGCCCGGAGGCGCAACAATCTTCTGCGTCTTCGGATCGAGCGTGGCCTTCTGGATGAGCCCCTGGCCCTTGAGGTAGTAAAGGATGGGCTGGTTGGGATCTGCCGCAATGGCCTCGTCGGCAGCCGCTACCTGGGCGTCTCCGTTATTCATCTGGAAGAAGATGACAGCTTCGTTCTTCAGATAGAAGGCAGCCTGGGCTGGATTGATCTTGGCCGCCGCATCGTAGGCCGCATTCGCCTCGGGCACCTTTCCGGAACGCGCATAGATTTCGCCCAGGCCGCTGTCTGCCAAACCCTGCACCTGAGGACTCGGCTTCTTTGACGTGGACTCAAGATCGAGAACCTTCTTATAGGTCGCCTCAGCCGCGTCGTACTTTTTCATGCCGGCCTGCGCCTGTCCCAGATAAGCCCACAGGATGGAAGCATCCGCCTTGGCCGCTGTGTCCTTGGTCATGAGGGACTCGACCTCGTTGTACTTGGCGGTCTTGATCTCCGCTTCCTTGGCATCGAGATCGGCCTTGGAGGCAGTTGCTCCAAGGGCCTGAACCGCCGTTACGTGCGCCGCGTCGGCGTCCTTGATGTCCTGGGTCACAACTCTCAAATCGGCGTTGAGAATCTTAATGACCTCATTGGCTTTCATGGCTTCGGAGTTGTGCTTTCTGAGCTCCTCCAACTGCTTTTGCTGCTCCGGAGGCAGAGAATCGATGTACTCCTTGCGGGACATGTCGATGTCCTGGAGCGTGTCCTGCCCGACAACGATCTTCACATTGTCGAAATGGTCCGCCTGCTTATCCTGCGCCATGCCCGCCCCGCGATAGACAACGTTGTAGGTTCCCGGAGGGGCCTGGCCGGAATAGTCGCCATTGGCGTCGACCGGGAAAACACCCTTGTCGGTCGAAGATCCTGGGACGGCCAGGGACACCGTGCCGCCGGCCTGCGAAGCCCCGCTCGGATTGGTTACGTGGCCGTGAATCTTGCCGGTGGGCCCGGCGGGCGGGGGCGTTTGCGCAAGCGCGGGCGAGAGAGCAAATGCCAGGAGGGCCGCCGCCGGCAGACCCAGCCAAAGTGAATGGTTGCGTTTCATCGTCTTCTCCTTGGGAGCGGCGGGACCAAGCTGCCCGCAGGCTCAAAAAAGTCATATTTTACAGGCTCATCGCGGGTCTACGCCAATTGCGCTTTTCCCTCGAGTTTGCCCTCGAACGTAGGCCAGAAGCCTATCTTATTCCACCGAAACACGAGGGCTTTCAGCGGCTGGTGGCACCGGGTTCCGTGTGTTGCAGCGCGGAACCCGGCTTTGAGACCGCTCCTACAGCAGGACCCAAGTTAAATCCAATCGACTACTGAACACAAGCACTCGTGGCAAGAAGTGCAAAACCCACAGCGCGCGAACTGCACCTAAACCCCGATTTCAGACCGAAATCAATGGACGTTTTAGCCCGGCGGCAAGTTGCAAGAGCCTGCATTTAGCGAGCCTGCGTTTGGACAACACCCCATTTGCCGCTTCATCATCGTATTGTGCCGGGAAGGCTCCCGATTGTGGTCTCGGTCACACTCTAGTGCAGTGTCTCAGAAGTTCTTGACAGAAATGCGCGATGGAAATGCGGGTCCCCGCCACGGCGGGCAGGCTTTCGACTCTCCGCCGCGGCGGACTTCGCTCA
>CAZSVJ010000186.1:0-7338 GCA_964610185.1 uncultured Occallatibacter sp.
GGATTGGGCATTGCGGAGCTGCAATATGTGCGTCATGGATTCGGCGGACAGATTCACGTGATGCATGCGCGGCGCGATTTCGACGAGGCGCTCAAGCTTGACCCGGCATCGACCGAGGCCAATCTTTACCGCATTTATATGTTGCTATCGCGCGGGGAAAAGGAGTCGGCGCGACATGGGATCGCGAACCTGCTGGCGGGAGCGGCCAACGATTGGAATGTGCATATGGTGGCCGGGATGGCGCTGCGCGGCGACGGGATGTACGACGAGGCGCTGCTTGAGTTCAGCCGGGCGCTGAAGTTGAACCCAGCGAATGCGCCGATTCTCTACAACCACCGGGCGCGCGTATATCACTATCAAAATCAAATCGAACTGGCAGGCGACGAGTTGGAAAAGGGACTGGCGCTGGAGCCGCGGCACCCTCTGCTGAGAACGTCCGCGGGATATCAGCAGATGAGGCAAGGCAACCTGAGCGCGGCGATCGAGATTCTCGAGGGAGTGGTTCGCGACGACGATTCGCTGCGCATAGCGGTGCCGACGCTTGCGCTGTGTTATGTGCAAGCGGGCCAGCGGGAGCGGGCCGCGGCGCTGCTTAAGGACGATACGATGGCTGCCGCCGAGGCCGACAGCGAGATGGCTTACAGGCTGGCTACTTACTTTGCGGTTGAAGGCGACTCGAGCGAGGCGCTGCACTGGCTGCGGCGTGCGATTTATTTGGGCAATGAGAATTATCCGTGGTTCCAAAAGAATCCGGCGTGGAACAATCTTCGGACCAATGCGGACTTCGAGCGAATTCTTGAAGATTTGAAGAAGGGGTTTCGAAAGAATCAGAGGACATGGAAGCGGCTGCTGGAGCAAGTGCCGCCCGATGGTGCGTGAGCGCGAAGTTGCTCGACTGAAACGCCGGTTGAAGGAGCCGGATACGATAAAGCATGACAGGTTCTTCATCCCTTTTGCGGAATCCGATAAGCCGACGGCGCCTTTTGAAGGGAGGCCTGCTCGGCGCTGCCGGGCTGGCGCTCTATTCAGCCGAAGTGGCGCGCCATTGGATTGAAGTCTGCCGGATCGACATCCATCTGCGCAGCTTGCCTGCTGCGTTTGAGGGCCTCCGCATCGCACAACTCAGCGACATCCATATGGATGAATACACGGAGCCCTTCTTCCTTCGCCACGCGATTGAAGAGATCAACCGCTTGCAGCCCGACTTGGTTCTACTGACCGGCGACTTTGTAAGTAACAGTCCGCTGGGGAGGAAATTTGCAATCGGGGCAGCCTGGCAATGCGCTAACATTCTTCGCGAGCTAACTTGCAAAGAGTTGTATGCGGTATTAGGCAATCACGATGTCCTTGTGAGCGCAAGAGCTGTGAGCAGGGCGCTTACCGCAAACGGGATTACAATGCTTACCAATGCGAATCGCGCCATCGAGCGCGGCGGCAGCAGAATCTGGCTGGCTGGCGTCGACGATCCGGTAGAGGGCCATCCAAACCCGGAGAAGGCGATTCCTCCATCCATGCGCAATGTGCCGAACGAGCCTGTCGTGCTGATGTGTCATGCGCCGGACTATGCCGACGATCTGTTGATGCATCCGGCGGGTCAAGCTGTCGATCTGATGGTGAGCGGCCACACGCATGGAGGCCAGGTTCGCCTGCCGCTGATTGGCGCTCTGTCGCTGCCGCCGCTGGGCCAGGAGTACGTTCAGGGCTGGTTCAAGCTGGGCGACATGCAGCTTTATGTGAATCGCGGCATCGGCACGGTGGGATTGCCGTTCAGGCTCAACTGTCCCCCGGAAATTACACTGGTGACGCTACGCAAAAGCTAGAGCTTGCTTCGGATTGACAACAGGAGGCGTAAATGAAAATTGCGATGTTATGTGCGGGTGTGTTGCCGTTTGTGTGCGCGATGGCGCAAGCGCAGACGAGCGGGGCCAATCCGCTGGCAAGTTCGCGGGCCTTTCTTTATGAGCAGATGGACGTCAAGACTGCTCCGAACGGAGTTGAGCGTCGGAGTGTGGCTACCGGCACGTTAGCAACTGGCGAGATTGTCCAGGTGCGCGAAACGATGCAGCCTGCGGGGACGCCGGCGAGTGGGTTGCATACCATCCAACACTCCGAGATCCTCGTAGTCGAGCAGGGAAAGCTGGAGTTCAATCACGACGGCAAGACTGAACGCATCGGGCCGGGCGGAATTATTTACGTGGCGTTGGGGACGAATCACTTTGTAAAAAATGCGGGAGACGGCCCAGCGAAGTATGTCGTGATTCAGATTGGCGGCGACACCAAAAAGTAGCCGAGTGCCGCCGCGGATTTTACGCTGGGCTATTTTGAGTCAAGTACTGGCTTCATCGTGTCCAGGTCCACGGGGACGGACACGTGCTCATGGCTGATGAGCCACTGGCCGTTGACCTTCTTGTATCCGTCGGTCACGCGAACGGTCATCTCCACTTTCTTGCCGGCCTTGTCGGTCATTGTGGCGTGCTGAATGCTGTGACCATAGGCGACGCTACCGCCGACGGTAACATCAAGATCGGTCGATTTAAGTTCCGCAGGACCGGGAAACGCGGCAAAAAAGCCTTCCCAGTCTTTCTTGTAAGCCGACCAGCCCGTGTATTGCCGCGGCGGAACTGCATCGAAAACAACCATGGCCTCGTCAGGCGTATACAGCGCCATGATCGCGTTGACGTCCTTTGCATTGAACGCAGCCTGGAATTTGCCTTCCAACGCTTGTATATCGGCTTGATCTTGCGCTGTCGTGTCTACCGCAGGCTTGGGGCCGCATCCTATGCATGCCGCCACTAGCGCCAGAAATAGAACTTTTCTCATTTTCATCATGCTGTTCTCCTCCGGGGAATTTGAATTGCGATCGGGGACATCGTCGAGGTCGATTTGAAGCAGAAATCGAAATGTTGTCAAGCAAATCAAGCCGGTCGCCTGCCTGGAGCGGTGAATCCGAAGTTCATTGACAAACTCTTCGGATGAAAATGCAGGTCCCCGCCACGGCGGGCAGGCTTTCGACTCTCCGCCGCGGCGGACTTCGCTCAGGATGACCGCCTCTTTCGATCTAGCGTGTTGAGCGCGTTCATTCAATGAACTCTAGACTCAGCACACTAGTTCTCCTCGACGATGGCCAAGTCCCATGGCGGCAGCTTCAAAACGGCGCCGTTGGCCACGGCCTTTCCGTCGAGCAGATTGGTTCCGGCGGCGTTCGCGTAAGTTGCTTTGGCCTCCAGGCTTGAATAATTGAAGTAGTAGTGGAGGCGCTTGCCAAGACGGTTTACGCCGTGCTGGACGTGGACTGCCGCAGGGGTTTGCTGGTCGGGGCCAGTGAGGCCGAGTTCGTCAAGCGCGCCACGCAGAATGGCGGATTGCAGTTTGTCGCTGAGGTAGGTTCCTTCATAGAGCAAAGTCCCACGGCCGAATTCATTCTCGGTAATTGCGGGCCACTTTCCGAAGAAGGGGTGGTCGTAATACGCGAGGGCCTTGGCGTGTTCAAGGATGAGGAACTCGGCCCAGTAGCTGACTTTGTTTTCTGAGCCGGAATTGAATGGGTCGCCCTTCAGTGCCAGCGGGTGTTCAAGGTTGGAGAACTCCTGATAGCTGAATCCTGCGGCTTCACGGAGCGGGCCGGGTGCGCGGACCCAGCGGACGGCTGAATTCTCGTTTGCGAACCCGCTCTTGAACGTCATGACGACGTGACCGCCATTCTTCACGTAATCCGAAATGCGCTCGAGCAGGGCGTCGTCGGAGATATAAAGCGCGGGGACGATGAGCAGCTTATAGCTTGAGAAATCGGTTGTCTCTGGGAAGACGAAGTCGGAACCGACGTTGAGGTCGTAAAGCGATTTGTGGAGTTGCTGAACTAATGAGGCATAGCCATCGGGCTCGCCGGTCCAACTGCCGGCCGGCACGCCTCCGCCGTAGGGCATGAAACTGATGCCGTTGGCGGAGTCGCGGCTCCAGAGAATGGCGACGTCGTTGTGGACCTTGAGACCGACGAGGTGAGGGCCGATTTTTTCAAGCTCGTGCGCAGTGCGGCTGACCTCGGCGTAAGCGCGATTGGGCTCAAGATCGTGGGAGAGAATGCCCTTCCAATAAGTTTCCTGGTTGGCGGCGATCGAGGCCCAATGCCAGTACTCGACCATGTTCGCGCCGTTCGCGAGATAGGTGTAGACATCCTCGCGAAGCTGTCCGTCGTAGGGCGGGAATTGGCCGGCGGAACTCCAGCCGATGGTCTGGGCGTTGGTCTCGGTGACCAGGAAATTTGCGTGCTTGAGCGAGCGGGAAAAGTCGCTTTGCAAGGCCTGGAAGGAGCCGTCGTAATGGTCTTGCGTGCCGTGATAGATGTTGTCGGCCACAATATCGAGGGATTGCGCGACGGCTTCTTCATTGACGTCGCGCTTCATCATGCCGCCGTAGTCGGTGGTGATGAATTGATTGGGTCCGGCACATTCGCCAACCAGCCCGGCCTGCCAGTGAAGAAAATCGGTGACGCGCATCTGGTTCCAGCGACTCCACTCCAGCTTATATCCTGTCGAGATCGTCCCGTCGCGCGTGGGCAGGTCTTCCCAAGTGTGCAGATTTTCTCCCCAGTAGTTCAAGAACCATGCCTTGCTTAAGGCTTCAGGAGTGCCAAACTTCTTTTCGAGATAGTGCTGGAAGCCGATGAAGACGTCTGGATTTGCGGCATCGTAGCTGGAGGTCTCGTTGTCGAGCTGCCAGCCAATGACGGCGGGGTTGTCTTTGTAGTGGGCGACGATGTGGCGGATGAGGCGCTCGGCATAAAACCTGTAGGCAGGCGAATCGGTGTCCATGTTCTGACGAAGGCCGTAGGTGCTTGCGAGGGGCTGGCCGCCGAACATGCCCGCCGGAATGCGTTGGGCAAGAATCTCGGGATGCTCGTGTGCCATCCATGCGGGAATGGAATAGGTGGGTGTACCGAGGATAACTTTGATGCCGGCCTTGCCCATGGCATCAACGACGCGGTCCATCCAGGAGTAGTCAAAGTGGCCGTCCTCGGGCTCCCAAAGGCTCCATGTGGACTCGCCCATGCGGACCACGTTGAGGCCGGCGGCTTTCATCAGGGCGACGTCCTTATCAAGACGCGCGCTCTGATCCCCAGGCATGTATTCGTTGTAGTAGGCGGCGCCGTAGAGGACGGTGGGGAAATCGAGGGTGGGGTTGGGAGCGGGTGGGGTCGGAACTTGGGCAGAGGTCACGCTTGCCGCCAAAATAGTCAGCGAAATCACAAAGAGACTACGCTTGCCCGACTGGAGCATTTGATTCGCCTTTCCGATTCAGCAAGGCAAGTCTAAATCGGCGGGACCTGCGCCTGCACGATTCAAGCCAGCCAGGGGTTAAGGATTGCGACCCCTGTCCGCTCGAAGTGGCCGACATTTCGCGTGACGAGGGTCATGCCATAAACCAGAGCGGTCGCGGCGATAAGGGCATCGCGATCCTCGAGAGGGTCAGGCACATGCAAGGAAGCGCAGCGTTGTGCAATGGCAACATCCACCGCAAGAACACGTCCGGTGAAAGACTCCAGCACCCTACCTCGAACCCATGAACGGATCAGAGCGCCCTGCACCGGATCGCGGCGTTCAAGGAGAAGGAATCCCAATTCGAGTTCGAGAATTGTGACGACTGACAGATAAAGTTCGGAAGCGGAAACGGACCCGACCCACTCCTCAACGTGCCTGTCGATTTTTGACGACTGATGTTGAGCCGGCAAAGCTTTGCGCATCTCGGACACAACGTTGGTATCGAGGAGATACATCATGAGAAGTCGGCGGGGTGAAAGACCTTCCCGTCCAGGCGGGGAAATTCAAATTCGATATCGGCAACCTCGGGCATCGCCAGGAGTTCGAGGATATTGGTCCGCTTGTTCGTAATCTCCTCGTATTCCTTTACCGTTAGCAGCACGTGGGCAGGCCGTCCGCGGTCGGTGATGAAGACGGGGCCCCGTTTCGCAGCTTTCTTGGCTCGGCTGGTGGCTTGATTGAATTCCCGGCTGGAAAGGGTAGTGATTGGCACGGTGGTCTTCTCCTTGTAGCAATGTGACTACATTGTAGCACGAAGGCCCTTATTCAAAGGTGATCAGGACGATTTCGGACCTGGTCCCGACGCGCATGGGAGGGCCCCAGGTTCCGGCGCCGTAAGAAGTGTAAACCTGGAGCGCGCCAAAGTTGTGCAAGCCGTGGGTGAACTTGCCGAAGATGCGGCGGGTGAACCAGGTACAAGGGAAGACCTGGCCGCCGTGGGTATGGCCGGAGACCTGAAGGCTGACGCCGGCATTTTCGACGATGGGCAGGCGGGTGGGCGCGTGATTGAGCAATATGCAGGCTTGGCCTTGGGCTGGGCGCAAAGCTTCAAGCGTGGCTTTGACGCGGATCGGGAAGGTGGAGTCGTGGTATGGAATGCCGATGATCTGGAGGCCGTCGACTGTGACGTTTTCGTTGGTCAGGACGCGAATGCCGGCGCGGGTGATGGCAGAGGTGTACTGCGCCGCGCCGCCAAATTCATCGTGGTTGCCGGTGGAAAAGAAAATGCCAAAGGGAGGCGAAAGCTGCTTCAAGGGGGCCGCAAGACGGTCAGGGTCGCACTTGGTGCCGTCGAACAGGTCGCCGGGGATAAGGACGATGTCTGGGTTGAGGCGCGCGGCCATGGCTGCGATACGGCGGCTGAATCCAACGCCGTTGATGTGGCCAAGATGGAAATCGCTGAAAAGAAGTGCAGTGCGGCCACGCCAACTGGAGGGCAGGTTAGGGAGATGGATTGGGACGCGGCGAATGCGAATCCACCGTGCGTTGATGAGGCCGTAGCAGCTCACGAGCAATGCAAGCGAGAAGAATAGGATGGCGACTGCCGGGCGGTTCCGGTGCAGTCCGGTCAGGGATTCGGCAAAATCAGCCGCGCGGCAAAGAAAAGCAGCGAGGACGAAGAAATCGAAGATGCCCAGCCAGATTGCGGCAATCTTATAGAAGAGCGAAACAAGCGGATTTGCGAAGCGAAAGCCAAGCAGGGCGGCCGCCATGAATGTGAAGGCAAGCAGGAAGAGTGTGTCCCGCAGCGCGAGGGTAGCGGCGGGGGTGATGCAGCCGGCGAAGAAGACAACCAGGGTGCGATAGATGAACCAATGACCAAGAAACAGGGCGGATTCGATAAAGGCGATTGCCAGGACAGGCCAGGCTTTCAATACTGAGTTCTCCTTGACTTAATTCTTGCACAAAAAGGGGACAGAGATCGGGGAACAGGTTTGCGCGCTTGCGTGAAAGAATATTGAAATGGCTGTTGAGAACGGCAATGCGCTGGGCCTTTACATCTCGATTCCCTTTTGCCGTTCGA
>CAZSVJ010000187.1:0-7319 GCA_964610185.1 uncultured Occallatibacter sp.
CGCGCCCGCAATGGCCGTTCGATCGAGGTCGTCGGCACCTACAACCCCCGCACCAGTCCGGCCACGGTCGACCTGAAGCACGAGCGCATCGCCTACTGGCGCAGTGTCGGCGCTCAGTTCTCGACCATCGTTGAAAAGCTGGTGGCCAAGAACCCGGCTACGGCAGCAGGCGTGACCCCGGCCCAGTCTTCCAAGTCTTCCGAGTCTTCCACGTCTCTGGAAGCTCCGCTGACACCGGCGGCTCCGTTGACGCCAGTCGAAGCCTGATCCCGTTTCGCTCTGCCCCGTCCTTCCCCAAGGGCGCTCAAGTCCGGAGTGAGGATTTTCGGGCCTCTGCCTTGCTGATTCGTGTGGCGGCAGGCGTGTGTGATAGCATTCGCGCACGGATCTAAAGAGGCAATTCTTCAACGTCTGGTCAGGGGCACGAGCATGACCCAAAACACTTTGGACGCACCAACTTCAGTCGCCGAACTGGTTCGCGAGATCGCGCAGGCCCTTGTGGATGAGCCTGCATCGGTCGATGTGCAATCCGTTGATCGGGAGGAGAACACGGTCCTCAAGCTCCGGGTTGCGCCACAAGACGTGGGTAAAGTCATCGGCAAGCAAGGGCGCACCGCCCGCTCGGTGCGCACCATTCTGGGCGCCGTCAGCATGAAGCTGCATCATCGCTACACGCTCGACATCCTGGAAGAAGACGATTAAGGCATCGTCGGCGCTGCTGCCTAACCGAGGCTGCGAGTGCCCCACCCTCGCCGTCCGCCGCGGCGGATCTTTGCGGCTAGAGCCTGCCCTGAGCGGAGTCGAAGGGGTGGGAAGTAACCCTCCACCAATCCCGGAGGCAGCGTTGACCTCGTCTGACTCGCCGCACGCTAACCAGAAACAGCAATGGGTCTGGCTGGCCCGCATTCGCCGCACCCAGGGGCGCAAAGGCGAAGTCTTCGCCGACATCCTCACCGATTTCCCGGAAAAATTCTCCGACCGCCGGCGTTTGTGGCTGCTTGCCGAAGCGGCGTCTAGCACACCGCGCGAAGTCGAACTCGTGGCGCACTGGCTTCACAAGGGCGGCATCGTTCTGCACTTCGCCGGCGTGGATTCAATCTCCGCCGCCGAATCCCTCAGCGGCCTGATCGTAGCCATTCCACTGGCCGAGCGAGCCTCGCTCTCGGACGAAGAAGTTTACATTGCCGACCTGATCGGATGCACACTCTTCGATGTGGCTGGCCCAGAACCCATTCCCATCGGCGAGATCGAAGACGTTGACCGCACTGCCGGCCCCGTTGCTCTACTTGTGGTTCGCGGCTCAACCGGCGAAGTTCTCATCCCCTTCGCCAAGAGCTTTCTGCGTAAGCTCGACGTCGAAGCCAGACGAGTGGAAATGGCTCTCCCCGAAGGCCTCGCCGACCTGAATGCGCCAGGAACATCTGCATAGCCAGTTTGATTTACTGAAACGCCAACGGCTTCCAAACACCATCTTGCTTCATCGCCAGTTGAATCGGCCGCGGCGGACCTTTCGGCGGAACCGTCACCTCAATCCAAAGCTCCTGCCCTGCCTTCAAAGGCGTGGGAATCTCTGCGTGTTCCGGAATGTAGAAATTGACAGGCGTATCGAGGCGGAGGCTTTCGCACGACGATCCAGGCCATGCAGCGACCATCTGGCTCCCTGGCGGCCCGGGCGTCGTATTATCCGTATCCGGAATCCGCAGCGCAACCAGCTTGTTGCCTTCAACCTTGATCGTTGCAGGAAATCGCACAGCTTGGGCAGAGTTGATTGAATACTTCATCCCCACCGGCACGCCGTCAAGGTTCCTAGGCATTGAAGCCTCTTTCGCCGATGGCAGCGTGCTTTGGCAGCCATCCACGATCAGTTGCTCGCTCAAATAGCGGCCGCGCATCACCAACTCCGGATCGTAAGCCACGGTGCGCGTCCATACCCGGGGGCAACTCCAGCGCTGATAGAGATACTTGGCAGCGATCAAGGAGACTATCGCCAACTGAATCACGAGCAGTGCGATGGATGCGCCGGAAAGATTGATCTTAGCTAGCTTCATTGCGCCTCCGAATCGGGACGACCGGGGTTCGGAACGTCCGTTAGAGTTGATTCACTGCCCTGTCCCATTTGGTTAATCAGCCTTCGCCGCCACCGTTCCAGAGCCCATCCACCGGCGAGGAACAGCACGCCCAACCCGATCAGGCCGAGCGAGCGGCCCATCTTGTCAAAAATGTCGCTGAAGTAAAACCAGCTCACCGCAATAGCAAAGCCCACAATGCCGAGATCAACCAGCGCGCGCGAAGCTTGCCGCACACCCCACCAGATGATGAATACGGTGAAGGCCGCAACCAGCGCATGTGCCCACAGGTTGGGCGCGACAGGGGTGTAGGTCTGCTGAAATCTGCCGTTGTAAAAATGCTGCGTCCGAATCTGCATACACCACGGAAGCGCGATCGAAAGCGCAAGTGCAACAACCACTGGAACAAAACTCTTCCAGAGCCGGAATAGCGCGACCACCAGGGGCACCACTGCAATGTACGCCCAGCCCCACATCCGCGTCCCAAAGCCAAGGTATGTCTCCGTGCCCCACGAACGCCAGCCCGCTAAATCCATAGAAATACCCACGAGCAAAGCAATGGCCGCGCCCGCGAATAAGACTCCTTGCACCGCCTTGCGCTTGGAGCCGAGGAAGAAGGTCAGGTAGAGCACCGACCAGACAATCAGGAAGCGGCCGAGAAAGACGATCCCGCCAATGCGCTGCTGCCCGGCCATCGAGATCTCGCTGAACAACCAGGCCGGAAGCAGCAGCAGAGAAAGAATCTGCTGCGCCTCGTCGCGGAGCAGAATCCAACCCGCCACAGCCGCGACGGCCCAGAGCAGAACCGCACCCGGCCAATGCTCCTGAATATTGAAGATCTGGCCTACCAAAGCGATTGCCGCGCCGGTTGCGACCGTGCCCACGGCGTGCAGCGCGGTCGAGAGCCCGTGATAGCGCTCGCGCGCCAAGGCCCCGCCCAAGTGAAAGACGGCCACCATCGCGATAACCAGCGCATAGCGCGCGCCGGGGCCGATCTCGTCCCAATGGGCCGAGACAAACAATACGACTCCGCAGGCCAGCAGAATGGCGCCCAGAATCAGCGCCACCGTGCCTTGCCAGCCCAAGCTTTTCGAGTCTTGCCTGGCCGGGGCCTGTTCCGACTCAAAAGCGCGGATGCGGCCGGCAGCCTCCGCATCCAGGACGCCGGCCTTTTGCCAGCGATTTAGCAGCGATTCATAGTCAGCCATGGCAGTTGGCCAACATTAAAGCACATTTTGCGCAATCGCACTGTGATGCATTGCCGTCTAAGATGAATAAATATGCGATTCGAGGTCGTCACTATCTTTCCCGGTTTCTTTTCGAGCATCTTCGAAAACGGAATTCTGCGCCGGGCGCTTACCGAGGGACTGGTCGAAGTGGGCGTTCACGATCTCCGCAACTTCACCCATGATCGCCATCGCACCGTTGACGATCGTCCCTTTGGCGGCGGCGAGGGCATGGTGCTGAAGCCCGAGCCGTTGGCGGAAGCGCTGGCCTCGATGGGCATCGAGCCCAAGCCCGCATCTCAGCTTGCGGAGAATTCCGGCGTTTTGAAAGGGCACGACTTTAGTCGTGCCGCAAGTGCGACAAAAAACGCCTCGGCTTTAGCCGCTGAGGGAAGTTTTTCCGGCGTATCTCCCGAGGACTCGCCTTTTTCCGCATGCGCTCTAGCTCCTGAAGGTCCCCGTCCTCGCGTCGTTCTGCTTTCCGCCCAAGGCCGTCCATTCACCCAGGCAATAGCCCGCGAGCTAGCCGCTCTCAACCGCGTTGTCCTGCTCTGCGGCCGCTACGAAGGCGTGGATGAGCGCATCAACACACTCTACTGCGACATGGAGCTGTCAATAGGAGATTATGTCCTCAGCGGAGGCGAACTAGCCGCCGCAGTCGTCATCGACGCAGCCATGCGCCTCATTCCCGGCGTGCTCGGCAATGAGGCCTCAAGCGAGTTCGAGAGCTTTGGCGCGGCGGATGCCGAGATCGCAGCCGACGCGGAAGGAGTTCCCCGTTCCCAGCACGGTTCCGGAGGCCTGCTCGACTACCCGCACTATACGAGGCCAGCCGAGTTCGCCGGCCTGCGCGCGCCGGAAATTCTTTTGAACGGCGACCATCAACAAATTCGCCGCTGGCGCCGCGAGCAGCAGTTAAGGAAGACGCTAGCCAACCGTCCCGATCTGCTTGAAAATGCGGCTCTGAGCAAGGAAGACAGCATTCTTCTCGAAGCGATTCGTCGGGAACTGGCTACTTGAACGGCTGAACCTCCGGCGCGTTATTTTTTTCACGATCAAAGCATTTTCGGAACAGGAATATCAATCCTGCTCCGGCAATTGAGGACGCTGGAGCCGGTTCCGGCTATATGCTGAAAAGTCTGCTTTGTAACAAGGCATGAAGTGCCGTGCCTAAATTGGTATTCATCTTCCGGAAATTGTGTAGACGAAGAGCCCATCGTTTTCCCACCCTTTCCGCGGAAGAAAGCGGAAAGGATGGGGCACGGAAGTTTGCAGGAGATATCTGAAAACGCCCTAGAAGCGGTGAATGTAGAGCAGCTGCAACGACGGCCCGCTGGCGGTGTTGTGGGCTTCCATCTTCAAATAGACATTCACATTGAGCGTGTTGGATTTGGGAAAATTGTATCCGCCACCCGGTCCAAGGTAGAACTGTGTCTCGCGGGCGCCGCCCACATTTACTCCGTTGGTCTTATCTGGGCTGAGCTGGTAAACCCCGTAGGCGTTGGCGCCCATGTATAACTTCTTTGTGACCTTATACGACGTGGTGAAGTTGTCGTAGAGCAACTGTCCCGCCTGTCCGCTGGTGTATACCAGGTGCGGAATCGGCGGAGGATTGCCAATCTTGTCTGTGGCCAGATTGTACTGGTAGTGAAAGCGCGTGCTCATTTCCAGCCGCGAAACCGGCATGTACGTGGCTGCTATGTACGGAGCTACAGCCCAGTAGCCGGAGCCCTGATTGATGCTCTTTGTCGTATCGAAGCTGCCATTCGGTATCTGGACCAGAAACTGTATACGGTATGCGAACATGGGATTGCTTGGCACTTTAGGCTTGGACAGGTCCTTTGCCGACCCCTCGCCGACGAAAAACTTCGATTGCCAGATTGGCCCGGCAATAATGTCGCCGACACCGAATCCGTTGTTCGGCAGACTCTTTGGGCTGTTGGCCGCAAAGCTGGACCGCAATTCCACCAGCGGCAGAAGCACCGAGAACCCGGCCGTGCCACCGAGAGGGCGCCATTTGGTGGCGACGATCAATTGCGTCAGGTCGGGAAAGGCATTGATCCGCGGCGTGATGAAAAGCGGATTTTCGCTCCCGTTGGCGCCGCTGATCTCGGTATTGTGCGACCAGCGAAAGTATTCGAGCACAGTGACGCCCGGCCGGGTGCGCCCGAATCCGTCATAGAAACTTGTGCTTCCCAGGTTGATTCCCGAGGGCGGCTTGACCACGTCAGGCAGTGGAGCTTGGGCGCTGGCATTGACGGGCGCAAGCATCGCAGCCGTAGACATGCTTAGCAACATGATCCGCATGAAGCGGGAAGACAGAAGAATGCGCACCGGATACCTCTTTCTCAATTGGGTTCGAAATTTGAAGAGCAAATCAGTCTTCGCCTTGTGTGAGGGCGAGTTGCGGCGCAGCTGCATCCAGAAGATTTCTGGAATAGACAACGCGGTTACGTCCCGACTTCTTGGCTGCATAGAGGGCCTGATCGGCAGTGGCGACGAGATCTTCGGCACTAAGATTCGAGCCCATTTCGCCTCGAATGGCAGTTGCCCCGGCGCTGACTGTTATCATCCTCCCCAGTGAGGCTGGCAGGCCCGCGGCCTCGATCGCCTCGCGGATTCGCTCGCCTATGATGATCACCTGCTCCTCGTCGGCGTCAGGAAGAATGGCCACGAATTCCTCGCCGCCATACCGCGCCACCGTATCCACGCCGGCGCGAACACTGCCTTGCAGCAGCTGGGCCACTTGCTCCAGGCAAAGGTCGCCGTATTGGTGGCCCGCCGTGTCGTTGATGGACTTGAAGTGATCGATGTCGATCATCACGATGCCGATCCAACGCTGCCGGCCGGCCGCGATGTCGCAGGAGCGGGCAAGCGCCGCATCCAGGTAGCGGCGGTTGAAGACTCCGGTGAGCGCATCCATGCTTGAGAGCCGCTCAAGGTGCGAGTTCATGCGCAGAATGTCGTCCATACGCAGGCGAGCAGTTTCGCTCAGCAAAAAGTTGCGTCTTTCGACGCGTTCGCGGCTGTGCCTCTCGTAGAGGGCAGGCAGGCTGAAGCCGATTACGAAAACCAGGTAATCTTTTGTAATGGGTGGACCAAAATGGCCTGGCCAGTGAACCAGGGCCAGTGCGCAGAAAAACGACAGCGTTGTTGCCAGCCCGTAGCAGCACTGCCTGAAGGGAACCCGCATCAGCAGCGTCTGGGCAAAAATGCCAATCCCAGCGGCCATGACATAGCGCGTGGCAACCGCCGATCCAGAGATGCGGCCCAGCGTCATCACCAGCGCGGTCTCCGCAACCAGCGGAGCGAAGGCCGCCAGTCCGTGGACCCAGGCGGGCATGGGACGCAGCAACAGGAAAACTGCAATCAAAGTGAGAGGCAAGACGATTCCGAGCCGCAGCGTCATGGAGACCTTGAAGACCTGCGATCCGATCTGCAAATTGGCAAGCAGAAAGAGCAGCTTGGCCGCCAGGTAGACAATGAGATACATGGCGATGGCCCGGTTCCGGCCCTTGCCGCGCGCTGCCTCGTATTCCGCCTCAAGGCCGGGAGGAAAGCGTAGCCCAAAGCCTTTGCGGGCCAGTGCTTTTTCAATGTCCGTTATTGGGTTACCACATATGACGGTTGGCAAATCACACCCCTGCTCTTCCCGAAGGACGCGTAATTGATGTATCGGCGGCGGCAGAACGGACTTTACAATGCAGATATTGAGCGAGCGAGGATGAGATTCAGCGCACCCGTTGAGACAGCGCCGTGCGACAAAACAATGTCGCCAGGGTGTGCCGCGGCAGCTCCCGTTTCTCATCGATAATTCGGAAACCATAACCCACCGAGCAACCACACGGATGGAAGACTTGCTTTTTTCGTAACAGATCTGTTAAGTTCTAATACATCACTTGCTCCCCGTCTGACTGCCGAAAGGCCTCAGGCGGGGTTATTTGCTTTGCTTAACGTACAATCTCCGAATACTTCCTGTTCTACATCCCTCCGTTCGAAAATCGGGAGAAGAATTGATAGTTGAACC
>CAZSVJ010000188.1:0-7308 GCA_964610185.1 uncultured Occallatibacter sp.
TCGGCAAAACTACATCGCTGCTGAATTGCCTCGAATCCGGCGACTGCATTCTGGACATTGTCGGCCCGCTCGGCCAGCCGTCTGAAATTGAGAACTACGGCACATGCGTGATTCTTGCCGGCAGCGTGGGCACGGCCATGGCTCTGCCAACGGCGAACGCACTCAAGCAGGCCAGCAATCACGTCATCTTCATTGAGGGGGCGCGCAACGCGGAGATGGTCGTCTTTGAAGACGAAGTCCGCCAGGCCAGTAACGAAACCTACATCATGACCGACGATGGCAGCTACGGTGAAAAAGGCCTGGTCACTCTCAAGCTCAATGCCCTGCTCGCCGCCGGACGCAAGATCGACTTCGTTCTCGCCGTCGGCCCTGTGCCCATGATGAGAGCCGTCGCCCAGATCACCGGGCCGCTTGGGATTAAGACCATGGTCAGCCTCAACTCCATCATGGTGGATGGAACCGGCATGTGCGGCGGCTGCCGCGTGCTGCTCGGCAACACAAGCAAGTTCGCCTGCGTCGATGGTCCCGAGTTCGACGCCTCGCTGGTAAACTTCGACGTCCTCATGCAGCGCAACGCCATGTATCGCGACAAGGAATGCCAATCGCTCAAGCATTTCCAGGAGCACATGCGGGAGGAGCTCACGCAGCTTCGCGCCGAGCTCGCCGCATCCGATGAGGCGGAGCCAGCCCTGGCCACGCAGGATGCGCATCATGGCTGAGATCAATTCTCTTCCGCTCAAAGAGCGAATGAAAATTCCGCGCACACCCATGCCGGAGCTCGACGCAGAGGTCCGCAGCCACAATTTTGATGAGGTGAACCGAGGCCTCGTAGCCGCCGACGCCCTCACCGAGGCCACGCGCTGCATCGCCTGCGCCAAGCCCGGCTGCGTGGTCGATTGCCCGGTGGGCGTCAAGATCAAGGAAGTCGTAGCTCTGATTTATGCGGGCGACTATCTTGCCGCGGCCGCCAAGCTGCGCGAGGACAATGCGCTGCCCGCGGTTACCGGTCGGGTCTGTCCGCAGGAAAATCAATGCGAAGGCGGATGCGTTCTGGGCAAGAAAGGCGCGCCGGTGGCCATTGGCAACCTGGAGCGCTTTGTCGCCGACTTTGAGCGCGAGAGCGGAATGTTGGGACTACCCGCCATCGCGGCCGCCACGGGCAAGAGCGTGGCCATTGTGGGTAGCGGCCCGGCCGGGCTCAGCGCCGCCGGCGACCTGGTGCAGAAAGGTCATCGCGTCCGCGTCTTTGAAGCCTTGCACGAACTTGGCGGCGTGCTCATCTACGGCATTCCCGAATTTCGCCTGCCCAAGTCGATCGTAAAAACCGAAGTAGACAACCTGCGCAGGATGGGCGTCGAATTCGAAACGAATGTCGTTGTCGGCAAAAGCGTGACCATCGACGAGTTGATGCGCAACGAACGCTACGATGCGGTTTTCGTCGCCACCGGCGCTGGTTTGCCGCGCTTTCTTGGAATTCCCGGCGAACACCTGAACGGCGTGTACTCGGCAAATGAATTCCTAACGCGCGTGAACCTGATGCGAGCCTGGCAGACGCCTGCTTACGATGAACCGGTCTATGACTGCCGCGATCGCGACGTGATCGTGGTCGGCGGCGGCAACACCGCCATGGACGCGGTGCGCACTGCGCGGCGCCTTGGCGCGCGTTCCGCAACGTTGGTCTATCGCCGGTCGGAAGCGGAGATGCCCGCCCGAATTGAAGAGGTGAAGCACGCGCGTCAGGAAGGCATCGAGTTTCGCATGTTGACCAACCCCATCGAGTTTATCGGCGACCAGAATGGTTGGCTCACCGGCGCGCGCTGCATGAAAATGGAACTTGGCGAACCTGACCGGAGCGGGCGCCGCAGCCCTGTCGAAATTCAAGGCTCCGAATATCTCCTGCCTTGTAACGTGGCCATCATCGGCGTCGGAACCACCGCCAATCCCCTCATCCAGAGCACCACGCCGGACCTCAACACCACCTCGCGCAACTATATCGTGGCAGACCCTGCGACCACGCGCACTTCCAAGCGCGGCGTCTTTGCCGGAGGCGACATTGTCACCGGCGGCGCCACCGTGATCCTGGCCATGGGCGCCGGCCGCAAAGCCGCCGCGTCGATTCACGACTTCCTCACAGCCGGCGAGTGGTAGCCAAGAGCAAGGATCAGGGATCCCTGTTCCCTGCTTTTTCCCTGCACCAAAAGAATGGGCGGCAAGGTATCACCCTTGCCGCCGCCCGTCCCTGGGTTGTCTTGAAATCAATGCAGTGGAACTTTTTAAACTTTTACTGCAAAAGCTTGGTTACTTCTTGCTCCACGCTGTTGGCCTGGGCCAAGGCAGCGATGCCGGTCTGCGAGAGAATCTCGTACTTCGACATGTTCGACGTGGCCGACGCATAGTCCGTCGCCTGGATCGCGTTCTGCGCCGAGACCACGTTTTCCTGCTGGGTGCCCATCACTTGCCCAATCGACTCCAGCGTATTGATCTGCGCACCGATGTAGCCGTCGAGCGCCGAAGCGTCGGTGATGGCGCTGTTCAGGTCTGTCAGCGCTACTTGCGCATCGAGCTGGTTGACCAAGTCGGTGGTTGAGAGGTTCGCGCCTACGCTATCGGAATAGCTGATCGTGGCGACTCCGTTGCTGCCGTTGGCGTTGGCATCGAATCCGGTGTTCGCCGTCCCGCCCGTGGTGGATGTATCGACGACTGTGCCGGAGATCCCGGTGCTGTAGTACTGCGAGGCCGTGGTATTCACAGCTGTCAATGCGATGGTGCCGCCGGTCGCGGTGCTGGTGACAGGCGTCATGGCTGAGTTCGCCGTCGTGAGCGTTGCAACCGTGCCTGCGGTGTTGAGCGTGGCGGTGACCCCGTAGTTGCCTTTGTTGATGGCTGCGGCAAGCTGGGCGGTGGTTTCGCTGTTTGACTCGGTAATTGTGTTCGAGCCGAGGGTGAGAACGCCCGCTCCCGCTGCGCCTACGGCGCCGGTAATTGTGGCCAGCGTGGTCATATTCGCGGTGCCCGAGGCTGTGGGCGTGCCGGTTACGGTGGTCGCTGTGGGAGTTGCCGCGGCGGCAGAGGACGAGGGAACGTTGGAGCCTGTGCCCGCGACCTCGGATGGAATGGATGCGCCGGAGGCTATCGCCGTAAACGTAATCGATCCGGCAGTGGCGACGGCCGTGATGCCGAAGTTGGTTGCGTTGCCATTGGCGTTGAAAGCGTTCACCGTGTTCGTCAAGTTGGCAATCGTGTCTGTAGAACCCGCCACGCCAAGGGTAAAGGTCTTATCGGTGCCGTTGACGCCGTTGAGGGTGAGTGTTCCGCTCAGCAGGTCGGTGGCGCTCGTGGTTGCGAATGTTCCGATCGAACCGCCTGCGGCTGCTGCAATGACCACGGGCGTCGTGGTGACTATACTCGCCGCATGAATGGCGTCCGTGACGGTTGTGCCCGTGACGGTCATCCCAGTGGTTGCGGATGTAAACGTCAGAATTTTTCCGGTGGAATTCAGCGTGGCCGTCACCCCGTAGTTGTCGGCGTTGACAGTAGCGGCCAGGTTGGCCAGCGTATCGGTGGAGTTGGCCGCGCCCAGGGTAATAGTGTGAGAGGCGCCATTGGAACCCGCGATGTTGAGCGTGCCTCCAAGCGTATCGATGGCCGCGTTGACCGTCAGAGCGCCAACTTCGCCTACGCTATTGGAGCCGGCTCCCACTCCCGCGCCGGAGATGATGATGCCGGTGTCGGTTCCGCCGCCGCCAGTGACGTTAGCCGCGGCTGCGTCCGCAACCGACCCAGTGCCGGCCTGCGTTGCCGTGCCGAAGCTGGCGATGAGCCCCAAGCCCGCCCCGTTGATGGCGTTGATCATGCCTTGCGCGGTGTTGGCATAGCTGGTGCCCGAGCCCACGTTGATATTGGCGGTTGCGTTGATTGTCGAGCCGCCGCTGCCCTTGGTAATGTAGTTGACCGTAATCGTCGTCGCGCCGGAGGCATTCAGGCTATCGGTGGCAGCCGCGTTCTTGCCGCCCGAAGAAAGATCCAGAAACACATTGTTCGCGCCGTTGTTGTAGTTCATCGCGCCGGCCGTATCGCCCACACTGGACGAACTCAGGGCGCGGATGTTGATATTGTCGATCGATGATCCAGCCGAAGACGAGTCGCCGGTGTAGATGGCCACCGTAACACCGTCAAATACCTGGTCCTGATTGTAGGTGGTCGTCGATCCAATGTTGTTGACCTCGGCCAGGATCGACTGGTACTCCTGGTTGGCCGCCGACTCCTGCGTGCTGTTGAGGGTGCCGTTCGAGGCTTCTGTAGCCAGCGTAATTGCCCGGTCAAGCAGGCTTGAGACCTGCGAGAGGGCGCCATCGGCCACTTGCAGCAGACCCACGCCTTCAGTCGCATTGGTTTCGGACTGCGTCAGCGCCGTCTGGTTGGCTTCCAGGCCATTGACCAGCGAGAGACCGGCGGCGTCATCCGCCCCGGAGTTGATCTTCGACCCCGATGACAACTGCTCCAGAACCGTCTGGAGGCTGTTGTTGGTGTTGTTCAGGTTGTTCTCTGCGTAGATTGCTGAAAGATTGTTTAAGACACCGAGGGCCATGGGACTAACTCCTTCTTGGATGCTTTCAATCGCCTCATGCCAGCGGTGAGATTATCTGTCCGTCAGGCTTTCCGGATATTCCGGAAGAGCGTTTCTGCATACACACACTTCATCGGTGCTCTCACAAATAACTTTAGTCATATACTTCACAAGCCTTCTGTCGCGCTTCAATCCGGTCTGTCTCATTTCCGTTCACTTGGTGTTCCAATTCGCTGCATTCACTGTCCTAAACCGCCTCATTGCTGTCCCAACTCGCTTCATCGATCTGTCTCGGTTCGATCCACCTGCCAAAAAGGAAACGGCGGTAAGAGGGTCAGCTCTTGCCGCCAGCGGCCTTAACGACCGCATTTGCTCTCTATCTATAATCCTGCGAACTGCGGTCTCTTACTGCTGAGCGCCGCCTTGGGAAGCATCTGCACCTGCGCCGCCCTCCATCGACTGCGGTCCAGGAGCGGCCGGAGCCGCACTGGGCGTCGGCGTCGCGCCAGCCGGAGGAGGCGGCTGCTGCCGACGCCTGTACATCATGCCGGGGCCTTGCCCGTCCATTCCCGGCCCACCTGCGCCCTGGCCGCCTCGACCCTGGCCGTCTCGTCCGAAGCCGCCTCTGCCTTGCTGACCATGGTGCTCACGGTCGGCCTGTAATTGATTCCACTGCTCCGGCGTCAGCTTGCCGCGAATCGCCAGAAGGAAGCGGGCATTCGCTTTTTCCAGCTCGGCGCGGGCCTGCGCCACCTTGTCGATCCCGGCAAGAATCTGCGCCTCGTTCGGCTGGTCCTCCTTCATCAGCGGCTCGAGCGTCAACTCCGCTTTTTCCAGGCTGGCGCGCAGATCGATCAGCTTCTCCCGATGCGCCAGCAAAATATCGTCCATCGATTTCCGCTGCGCATCGGTCAGCTTCAACTCCGCCACCAGCTTCGGATTGTTCCACCAGCGCCCATGGTCGCCCTGCGCTCCAAACGCTCTCTCAAATGGGGGCCGATGACCGCCAAATCCCCCACCCATGCCTGGGCCGCCGCCGGGTCCTTGCGCACCCGCCGCTACACCCGCCAACAATACCCCCGCAATCGCCAATCCCAACCGCAATGTCATTCCGACCTTCATTGAACCTTCCTCCATGCCTTGCACAATCCAGTATTCCTATTCGCTCCTGCCCCGTTTTCCTACTTCGCTCCGTCGTTCATCAACTGCGCCAGAGGCTCCATGGCGCTCGGTACTTCACGCGATACATCGCTGTCCACCTTGGCCAGCAAATCCTCATCGTCCTGCTTCGACTGCTCCGCAAGAAGCGCCTTCTGCCGCTCGGCCAGCCGTGCCGCCACAGCAATCCGTTCGCGCTCGATCCTGCGATGCCGCTCGAAGACCCCGCCGGAAAAGCCGCCCGCCATCAGCAGGGCCGCCAGAGCCCACCCCACCGCCAGCCGCCAGCTCCTGTGCCGCACAATTTGCGCCGTCGTCCGTGGCCGGCTATAGGCTGCGTCACTCCACGCATGAACACTCATCCTGAAATTCCGCAAGGCCTCTTCCACCGCTGGATCTTGAATCGCCGAATCCTGCGCCGCGCCCTCGCGCAACTCCGCCGCAACGCCACCCTCGTTAGCCTTGCCCGTCATTCCCTCTATCCACTTCATCGTTTACCCCCAAGCTCCGCGCGCACACGACCCAGAGCCCGCGAAAGATGCGCCTTCACCGTTCCCTCGCTCAACCCGGTAGCCTGCGCAATCTCGCTCAACTCCCGCTCTTCAACGTACCGCAGCAGAAACACCGTTCTTTGCCGCTCGCTCAGACCTTTCACCGATTCCCAAACACGCTTCACCTGCTCGCGTGCCAATAGCTGTTTCTCCGCCGAACTCTCACCGCTCGGCAACCACTCGCTGGCCTCGTCCAGATCCACCGCGTTGACTTGCGTGTGCCGCCAGAACTGCATTCGGCGGTTCCGCCAGTGATCCTTTTGCAGGTTGATCGCGATGCGCATCAACCACGTCATCGCGCTTGAATCTCCGCGAAACCTGCTCCAATTCCGGTGCGCCTTCAGAAAGCATTCCTGAGTCAACGTCTCCGCAAGGTCCACATCCCGCGTCGAAGCCAGCAGAAATCTGAAGATCTGCGGCCGGTGGCGCTCGACAACACACGTGAACTCTTCGGCGGCAAACTCCCCCGCCGTAGCCATGGCCAACGGTTCCAATGCCGTGCCGGATGCCATCACTCTGGTAGACGCCCCCTTCGCACGCAAGTTTACAGCCGCCGGGACAATTCTGGTCTACATAAAAATGCGGACGCCCAGCCGTCTCCGCGCAATTGGCGGCCAAAGCTCCCTGAGCGAAGTCCGCCGCGGCGGAGAGCCGAAAGCCTCCTGAGCGCAGCCGAAGGACCTGCTTCTGCTCTTCGTCGGTTGGAAGCGAAGTCGAAGGGGACCTGCATTACCGCAGCGTGCTTCTCTAGAGCTTGTTTCAAATATCCGATCTGTATCAGGGCACGATCCGCCGCGGCGGATCGTGCCGAAAAAGGCCGGAAAACGAGTGGGTTTTAACCCCTGAGGGACTGCAACCGAGACTTGGCGACCATTTTTGAAACACGCTCTAGCAAAATTCTGAGACGCCACACGAGCGACCACGCCTTACCGTTCTCCTATTGCGGCAAGCCCACCGGGTCATTCTTGTCGTTCTCCGGATCGTACTGGTGTTTCACCATCCAGTCCTTGAACGCCGCGGCGCTTTCCACCG
>CAZSVJ010000189.1:0-7299 GCA_964610185.1 uncultured Occallatibacter sp.
GGCCGCACCTGCTCTGCCGCCGCCGCGTACTCGTCAAACATTTTGGCCGGGTCGAGAGTCGCGGTCCCGGCCCCAAACAGAGCCCGCACAATGGCGTTCTTCTCCGCGCAGGCTTCTTCGATGTGGGTCTTCAGCAGATCCGGCCGCAACAGGTCCACAACCCGCAGCCCGCTGCGCGCCATCTTGTCCTCGTAAGCTGGGCCAATCCCCTTGCTCGTCGTCCCAATCTTCTGCCGTCCCGGCGCCATCTCCGCCGCCAGCTCGATCATTCGGTGATAGGGCAAAATCACCTGCGCCCGGTTTGACACAAACAGCCGCTCATCCACAGCCACGCCCAGCTTGCGAAGCTTTTCCACTTCGCTCAAGAACGCCATTGGATCCAGCACCACCCCGTTGCCGATGATGCCCTTGCACCCCGGCCGCAGCACTCCGCAGGGAATCAGTTGCAGCACAAACTTCTGCCCGCCGACGATCACCGTGTGCCCGGCGTTATGTCCGCCCGCGTAGCGCGCCACGGCGGCAAACCGCTCGCTCAGCACGTCCACAATCTTGCCCTTGCCCTCGTCGCCCCACTGGGCGCCCAGTACTACAGCCGTCTTTGCTCGCATGTCGTCCCGATTCCGGTGTGATTCCCTAGATTTTCATCAAGAAGTTAGATTGGTCGTCCTGAGCGGCTAGACTCAGGCGGCAATCCTGAGCCATTAAATACAAGCGGTCTTACTGTGCGAAGCGTTCCTCAGCGGAGCCGAAAGCCTGCCCTGAGCGAAGTCGAAGGGGACCTGCATTTGCTTCTTCCTCGAAAAGGACCTGCATTTCTCCCTGCAGTTAGGCGCAGGCGGCCCCTGCCCGCACCATCTCCGATCATAAACCCTGGCCGCATTTCGGCCCTCGGATCAAGAACCTGGGGTCAAGCACTCTCACACGCCGAATTGCGGCTAACTCGCTGATTGACTACCCAGCCACCGCAGCCGGCTCCGTTCGCGCAAACGTGTACGGCCCCTCGGGCACGAGCGCAACTCGGGCCCCGGCCGGCAATCCATCGAGCGTCGCCGCTACAGCCTCTTCCAGCGTGCTGTACGCCCACGCGCCTAGAAACCCAAGCTGCCCGCGCGTAACACCCGGCGTAAAGAAGAACAGATCGAACTTCTCGCCCACCATGGCCAGCTTCTCCAGTTGCCATTGGTCGACTTCGACCGCCGACTCGCGAATCTCATCGAGAAAGCTCTCGAAATCCCTCAGCCCCGCCAGCCGCAGCGCAAACTCCGCCGAACCCACTCCCTCCGCGCACTGCGCAATTACCAGGATGCGCCCTCCCGGCTTGGCAATATGCTGCGCCGCCGTAATCCCCTTGACCGCCTGGTAGAACGTCAAATCCAGCGGATAGCCGGCCGCGCTGGTAATCACCGCGTCCGCGGCCGCGTCGAGCCGCTCCAGGCTCGTAGCCTCCAGAAACGCAACCCCAGCCGCGTGCGCTTTCACAGGATCGCCGGCAAAGACGCCGGAAAGCTCCCGATCAAGCGTTAGGGTTACGTCGAGAATAAAGTCGTGCCGCGCCATGCGCGCAATCTCAAGCAGCTCCGCATGAAGAGGATTCTCCGCAATCGATCCCTCCGTCGCCAGCGGCTCGCGCATGAATCTTGGCGAGTGGATCACCTTGATCGTCTCCTGCGCCGCGAGCCCCGGAGCAATCAGCTTGCGCCCGCCGCTAAAACCCAGCATCAGGTGCTGCTCGATGAATCCGAGCGTGATATGCAGATCGGCCGCCATGAACCGCTCATCGATAAACACCGGCGTTCCCCGCCCAGAGGTTCCCAACGCTCGATGCGATGCCAGCGCCCGCGCATCGTGATTGACCACGCGATATGTGCTGGCAATCTCCGGCCCGACAATGGTTCGGATCTCGTCATCCGTCGCGCCCCGATGCAGCCCCGTCGCAATCAGGATCGTAATCCCCTCCACCGGAATCCCCGCCTCATGCAGCCGCTTCAGCAGCGGCGGCAGCGTCAACCGGTTCGGCGCGGGCCGCGTAATATCGCACACTGAGATCGCCGCCGTCCTCTTTCCCGCAGCCTGTTTCGCCAACGGCTCGCAGCCAATTGGGTCGTCGAGCGCCCGCTCAATCTCCGCCGCCCAATCTTCAAGCGCCGTCGCCGTGTGGCTCCTCAGCACATGGCAGTCGAAGCCATCGGGAACCGAAACATCAATGCCGTCCTTGCCGAAAGAAAAGTGTGTCTTCATCCGTTTTGTCCCCGCTCGCCGCGCAATTCATTCTCGCAGCCCACCCCAAATCGCCGCCAAATTTCCAGCCTCTGTTAACCAACCGCCCTCTCGTCCGTTGTACCGGCAGAAGAGGCCGCTGGCCTTCTTCACCATGAGGGAAACTCAAATGCATAACCTTAATCGAACCATGCCGTGGCTTTTTCGCTTTGTCGCCGTACCGGCAATGCTGTTCTCAACCCTTGCCGCTGCGCAGACCCAGGCCGTCCAGTCCGTCGCGCAGACGCGACGCGCTGAAGCCGCGCAGCCGGCGCCCGCTCCCATCAGCGACAGAGAACTCGCCGACACGCAAGAGCAGCTTCTCAAGCTTCTGCGCATGAGCCCCACCCTCACCACGGTTGTCGCTCACGATCCTTCTCTGCTCTCCAATCAGGACTACGTCACCCGCAACAACCCGGAGCTGGCGCAGTTTCTTGTTGCCCATCCCGACGTCGCGCGCAATCCGGAGTTCTACCTCTTCAGCAACGCGAATCCGGGGGGCGGCCGCCGCAGCCAGGCGCTGGAGCGCGTCGTCTGGCCAGACATGGGTCAGCCCCAGCCGGAGAGCGCCATGCTGAGCCTCGCCCACGAAATGCCGCCCGTCTTCGGTCTTGGAGTTTTTCTTGTCGCGCTGATCTGGATGATCCGCGCCTTCCTCGAAAACCGCCGCTGGGGCCGCATCTTCAAGCTGCAAAGCGAAGTCCACAACCGCCTCATCGACAAGTTCAGCTCCAACCAGGAACTCGCCCTCTACATGGGCACCGAGGCCGGCAAGCGCTTCCTCGAGGCAGCGCCCATCCCGGTGGGTTTTGAGCCCGAGCAGCGCGTGCCCAACGCCGTGGCCCGCGTGCTCACCCCGCTGCAAATTGGCGTCGTACTGGTGCTGCTGGGCGGGGGCCTGTTCCTGCTTCGCCATATCAGCCCGGAAATGTATATCTCCATGCTGGTATGGGGCACCATCGCCGTCATGCCCGGTCTTGGATTTATCATTTCCGCGGGCATAACATGGTTCCTGGCCGGTCGTCTTGGGCTCATGCCCGAGAGTCCAGCCAAATTTGACCCGCCCTTCAACTCACAGGACAGGCAGTGAGCCGAAAGGGCGCCAGCCGTGGTGAGGAAACGTATGCTCTGGGAATCCGTGCTTCCGAAAGCCCTGACCGGCTCAGCATCCGGAACAGCCCCGCTGTCCATGAGCGCAGAAATGCACATAGATAGCGACGCGTTCGCCGCCTTCTATCAGCGGTCGGCCCGGCCCCTCTGGGCTTATCTGGCGCGCGTCTCCGGCGATCCGGCCCTTGCCGACGACCTGATGCAAGAAAGCTTCGTCCGTTTCCTCTGCGCATCGAACCCGCCTTCGCATCTGGCCGACGGTGAAGTCGCCGCCCGACGTTACCTGTTTCGCATCGCCACCAATTTGCTTCGCGACCATTGGCGCCGCCCCCGCTCAACTTCCATCGACGATCTATCCGAAGAGCTCTTGGCCACAGCCAACCATTCAGATTATTCCGATGCGCAAGCCATGCTCGGTCCGGCTTTGGCGCAGATGCGACCGAGAGACCGTCAAATTCTCTGGCTTGCCCACGCCGAGGGCTACTCTCATCGCGAAATTGCCGATGTAACTGGACTGGCTTCCGCGAGCGTTCGCGTGCGCCTGTTCCGCGCCCGCGGCAGGATTGCCCGCCTCCTCAGGACCAAGGCAAGAGCCTGCCTCGAAATCGGCGCCCAGCCCCGCGGAGGCAGCCATGACCTTTAGCGGTTGCTCCGGTGAAAAAGAACTGGCAGTTGTGCTTGCCAAGGGCCAATGGCCTCACGCCTGCCCCGAAGAACTGCGCATCCACGTCAGTGCCTGCCGTTCCTGCGCCGATCTGGTCCTCGTCACCGGCACCTTCCAGAGCGCCCGCAACAGTTCCATCGATTCCGCCCATCTCCCCTCCCCCGGAGTGCTTTGGTGGCGCGCCCAGTTGCGCCGCCGCAACCAGGCCATCGAGCGCGTGGGCAAGCCCATTCTTTTTGCGCAGGTCTTCGCGCTTTCCATGATTCTGCTGCTCGGATTGGGACTTGTCGCCTATCAAGCCCGCCACGGCCTCAACTGGCTCTCATGGCCCGGTCAATTGCCACAAGTTCAATTCGGCTCGCTCGACCTGCCGGCTCTGTCGCTCTCGTCGCTTTTCGCATCCGGCTGGAGCCTCACGCTGCTGATTCCCGTCCTCGCCACCGTGGCCGTGCTCGGCGGTGTGGTCGTCTACCTCGGGTCGGAAAAACGCTAGAGCTGGTTGCATAAATCGGGTTTGAAAGAGCACGGCTTTAGCCGTGCCGTGAAAGGCGCATAAACAGCGGGCTTTAGCCCCTGAGGGATGCTCTGCTGCTGCTTCGCGGAGGCCATTTGTGCAACCAGTTCCAGGGCCATCAAGGAGGTCAAAATCCATGGCAACCGTCAACTCCATCCTGGCTGAGCTGAAAAGCAAGGGCAGCGAAAGCACGCGCAAAATCTACTCCCGCCACGGCATGCCCCTCGACCGCGTTCTAGGCGTGAGCACCGCAAATCTCAAAAGCATTGCCAAGACCATCAGGAAGCAGCAGGCTCTGGCATACGAACTTTACGCCACCGGCATCATGGACGCGATGTACCTCGCGGGCATGGTAGCCGACGGCGCGCAGATGTCGCGCGAGCAGTTGAACGAATGGGCCGAGGGCGCGGCCGACATGCAGATGATCTCCGAATACACAGTTCCCTGGGTCACCGTCGAGAGCGAACACGCGCGCGAACTCGCCCTCGAGTGGATGGCCTCGAAACAGGAACGTATTGCCGCCGCCGGTTGGTGTACCTACTCCGGCCTGCTCTCCATCCGCCCCGACTCGGAGCTTGACCTCAAGGAAATCGAGGGGCTTCTCGCCACCATCGTGAAGAAGATCGGCAGCGCCCAGAATCGCGTCCGCTACACTATGAACGGCTTTGTCATCGCCGTCGGTTGCTTTGTGAAGCCGCTGTCGAAGCAGGCCAAAGCCGCTGCCCGCCAGATCGGCAGCATCACCGTAGACATGGGTGAAACCGCCTGCAAAGTGCCCGACGCGATTGCTTACATAGAAAAGGTCGAAGCGATGGGCCGCCTCGGCCAGAAGAAGAAGACCATCCGCTGCTAACCGCGGTAACCCCACGTACACGGCAGCGCCTTGGGCTTACGCGCCTTTGTGGGGGAGGCTCCCGGCAATTTTTCTCGCGAGACATTTACATGCGGGCCACCTGCGCTTCTTTGCTAACCTTTCCCCATGACGGCAACCCTGGCTACGCCCCGTCTCCACCTTCGCCGCTGGCGCGACTCCGACCGCGAGCCCTTCCAGGCCATCAACGCCGACCCGCGCGTGATGGAGTTCATGCCCGGCCCGCTCTCGCCGCAACAATCGGACGATCTCATCGACCGCATTGAGCAGCACTTCGACCGTCACGGCTTCGGCCTCTACGCCGCCGAGTTCATCGAGACCAAAACCCTCATCGGCTTCATCGGCCCCAACATACCTAGCTACGACGCGCCCTTCATGCCCGCTGTAGAGATCGGCTGGCGTCTAGCTGCCGGCTACTGGGGCCGCGGCCTGGCCACGGAAGGCGCTCGCGCCGTCGTACATCACGCGTTCAACACGCTCCAGCTCAGCAGTCTCGTATCCTTCACTGTCCCCGAAAACCTTCGCTCCCGCCGGGTCATGGAGAAGCTCGGCATGACCCACAACCCGGTCGACGACTTCGACCACCCAAGCCTGCCACCCGGTCACAGCTTGCGCCGCCACGTCCTCTATCGCCTCCACGCCTGATAAGAAGCAAGGTTGTGAGGTCAGCGAAACAAGACGTCGTCTTGGAGTTCTGCGGACTCCCACCCATCGGACAAAGACGCCCGATGGATGGGGCACTGTTTCATTACCTTTGGGTCGGCAACGCCGGTGGGAGACTAAAGCGATACCCTCCTTAATCCCCTCTCAAATCCGCCGTTCACGGCCTCAGAGAGCTGGACGGCTGGGCGCAACCACTCTGGCGGCCCGCTCGCTCAGGCGCCTATCGCCGTCGCGGACAGAGGCTGCCAGCCGCGGCTTGTCCATCTCCTTTTTCACGCTGGAGATGATCTCTTTTCCCCGTTCTATCCGGCTCTTCTTTTTCATAGCGAGTTCCCTTCTCGAGCGGTGTGTGAAGTTGCGGTTGATCGGCCACGCCGTAAAACGTGGCTGCATAGGCAAGAACTCGATTCCAGTCTGGATGAGTTCCATTCGAACTCCGCCAACCGATCCCTGACCTCCGATGTTTCTCGTCAATTGATCGCCGAATCGAAGCCTTTCTTCAGCGGCAGTTTCAACGCCACCAGAATCTCCAGCAGCGTGGCGGAACTGCGAACGGTTCCCGAAAGGACCGAGAGCGCCTCAGAGATTGACAGATTTTGCCCAGCCAATACGCTTAGGCTGTCGCTCACCTTGTGGAGCTTTTTCGCTTCCTGCAGAATCTCGTTTGCGGGCATAGCGTTCGCAGCCTTCCAGGCTTCTTAGTGGAAGCTAAACCAGCCTTTGCAACGACCGAGCCGCCTCTTCACCAAGCACCATTCTGCAAGCATCGCTCCCCAGCGTCTGCTCAAATTGGACCACCTCGCCAAAAAGCCTCTTCTTCAATTTCCGCGCGCCGTCACAACCAAACCACCTGGAACGCTGGTAGAATTCCGCGCATGGAAACCATCCAATACAATCTGCCTCAAACCCGCATTCCCCAAGCCTGGTACAACATTGCCGCCGACCTGCCCAAACCGCTCGCGCCGCCCTTGCATCCCGGCACGCTCCAGCCTCTCGGCCCCGCCGATCTGGCCCCGCTGTTTCCCATGGCGCTCATTCTTCAAGAAGTCAGCCAGGAGCGCGAGATCGAGATTCCCGGCCCGGTGCGTCAGGTTTATGCGCAGTGGCGGCCCTCGCCGCTGTTTCGCGCCCGTCGCCTCGAGCAGGCCCTCGATACGCCCGCGCACATCTACTACAAATACGAGGGCGTCAGCCCCGCCGGCTCGCACAAGCCCAACACCG
>CAZSVJ010000190.1:0-7296 GCA_964610185.1 uncultured Occallatibacter sp.
TTGGCAACTTTTGTTTTGCAGGCGATTACGGGTGCCCACACCCCGGCATGCCTCCTAAGCCGCAATCGATCCCGTCGAAACCGTGACGCCCCCATTTACCATTCCTGCGACCAAGATTTGCCGCCGGATTGGGTGCGAGCCGGGCCAACTGGCTCGTGCTGCTATTTCAATTCTACGCCAAGTGCGGTTTTGCTGCGTCCGCAGTGACCTTGCCTTCACTCTCTATTGCTTTTCCAGGTCGATGCTCTCGTACTCGTGACGGGCGATGCCGGCGCGAATCTCTGCCGGGGTCTTGCCCAGCTTAGTCTGGCTATAGGCAAAGATGGCCTCTTTGGCGCAGGTGGAACACTCGGTCCCGTGTAGTCCCTCGTAGCAACTGCGCAGGCTGGTGTGGCCAAGCGCGCGGTCGCAGCGGCAGTTGCAAGGCAACTGGTAAAGCACGTTTCCAATCTTGATCGCTTGCTGGTAGACGTGAACCTGCCAGGGGAAACGGAAGTTCTCCCCAGTGAGTTGGGCGCCGGACAGGATCGGCGGCAGGGCGCTCACTTTCAGCGGGGCGGCTGGGTGATAAGCGGGAACGTCGTCGGCTGGGTTCGACCACTGCGCATAGCTGCCCGCGGTAATAGCGAAAACGGCCATACCCAGAATCCAGCGGCGCTTAATGAAAGTCTTCATGGCGGCTTCTCTCCAATTCATTGTAGTCCGAAAACCAGATTGGAACCTAAGCCAAGCAGGACCGGTGGCCGGATCCGGCCGTCAAATTTGGATGGGGAGGTCAGTTTTGGCGCAAAAAAACGGCACGAACGGTTTATTGTTCGTGCCGGGAGGCCAGTGACGCAACTTACTTCCAGCTCCGGTTCGGCAACCATGCCGTCTCCATCACTGGAATATATACAAGGTACCATAGATTCAGTAGAAAGCAAATACAAAAATCGAAATTATTTTTGGCGCTTGGAGATCATCCGTATTCTTTCAACCTGCATCTAAGTTGCAGACATTCGCTGGCCTCTTTTGAAGGCTAGACCACCGGAACTGAGCGAAACTGGTATCTCATTCGACATGACAAGTTATTTGGAATCTGGAAATTCGCCAGCTTCAAACACCGCGACTCCGCCCCCTTCCGGTTGGCTCAAGCTGGGGGCTATTGCAGCGGCTTCGGTGCTTGCGGGGGGTCTGGCGGTGGCTTGGTGGTACCGAAAAACCCTCACGAGGCTGCGTCAGGCCGAGGAAAAGCCCCTAAATCCACATTTTGGGATATCTGAGGATGACCCCGCGGAATAGGTACTTTCCTCAAATCGGGCCATGATTTACACAAAAGTGCCATTTGCAGGTATGGATTCAAAAGAGTAGCTTGGTCCAGGCGAGAAGGCAGTATCTGAACATCGTTCGGACCAAGAACGGAAAATCACCCTGTGAGGCCGTTTCCTCAGTCTTCTCGCCGTCTCTCACATTCGAGCACCGCGATATCAGGACACCGCCCTAGATCCAATTCCCTGCGCGGGGTGCTCTTAGCGCAGCTTGTCTGCCTGCGCAGCCAGCTCGAAGTCCTTGGCGGTCAGGCCGCCGGCGTCGTGGGATACCAGACCCAGCCGCACCTTGTTGTAGCGAATGTCGATGTCGGGGTGGTGTTCAGCCGCTTCGGCCCGATCGGCAACCTGGTTGACGAAGCGCATCGAGCCTCTGAAATCCTTGAATTGAAAAGTGCGAACCAACTCGCCGTTCTCGACCTTCCAGGTTGGAACTTGTTTTAGATGAGAGGCAATTTCCGTGGCAGAGAGTGCGGGCATTTTTCCACTCCTAAGGCGAAGTTCCCGGGCTGATTGGACCTTGGATGTCGGCCTGCAATGCTCGGTTAGATGCGGAGCACCTCCCACGGTTGCCGCGGCTCAGCGAAAGATTCAGTTTGCGGGCAGGCCGGAGGGTTGAACAATGTCGAAAGAAGAGAATCTTTTGTTCTGGCCGGTGATCTCAGAACGCAGCTCATGCCAAAGCTCATTCGGAATCTTGAGAAAGACTTCGACAACGTTCGGGTCGAACTGGGTACCGGAATGGCTTAGGATCTCTTCGCGCGCGGTGTCGAAGCTTCGCGCCTTGCGGTATGGGCGGTCGCTGGTGATGGCGTCGAGCGTATCTGCGATGGCGAAGATGCGCGAGCCGATGGGAATCTCTCCCCCGGATAGCCCGCTCGGATAGCCGGTGCCGTCGTAATGCTCCTGATGGGAGAAGACAATCTCCGCCGCCTCGGATAGGAAGGGGATCTTGCGCAGCATGTGGTAGCCGCGCGAACAATGCTCGCGCATCACAACCTGCTCTTCCTCTGTCAGCTTTCCGGGTTTGCGCAGGATGTCGTCGGGGATGGCCATCTTGCCGATGTCGTGCAAAAAAGCGCCACGCGCAATGATCTTGATCTGAGATGGGCTGATGCCCATGGCCCTCGCCAACGCGATGGTGTAAGCGGTCACGCGCTTGGAGTGGCCTTCGGTTTCGGAGTCCTTGAGGTCGAGCGCGTCGCCCAGCGCCTCCAGGGTGACGTCGTAGGAATGCTCCAGATTCTCCATTGCCTGGCGAAGCATCTCGGTCCGCGCGGTCACAACCTGTTCGAGATTCTGCTGGTAATTGTGGCTGTCTTGCAAGGCCTGGCGATGGTCGAGCGCGCGCTTCACCGTGCTCACCAGATGCTCGCGCTCGAACGGCTTGAGCAGATAGTCGTATGCGCCGCGGCGCATGGAGTCGATAGCCACGCTGATGTCGTGAATGGCGGTGACCATGACCACGGGAAGCTGCGGTTGCTGCCCATGAATGCGGTCGAGCAAAGCAATGCCGTTGCCGTCCTGCATCACGATGTCGGTAAGCACCAGGTCAAAGGCGCCTTGCTCCAGAATTTCCAGCGCTTCGCGTCCACTAGCGGCCAGCTGAACATCGAATCCCTGGCGTTCAAGAGTGGCGCCAATCATTGAACGGACATGCGGCTCGTCATCGACGGCCAGAATCCGCGCCGACCGGCGCAGCCTTCCCGTCGTGGAGGGTTCAACCTCCCCGTGGGCAACTGCTCCAGACTTCGGGGTTCCAAGTCCTGGCAGGTTCAAAGCCAAGTCCGAATCCTCCCATGATCCTCGTCAACCACCGGGCAGGCTGCGATGGTGCGCTCTGCGAAAACGATCATGACTCTTTCTTCCGTTTGCTTGCACTTGGCCGGCTAAGAGAAAAACAGCGGGCGGTTCGGATTGACAAATCTCTGTCTAGCGAAAGTCAACAATGGATACGCAGCCAGATCGCCCGCAGTTTCACGATGAGCATTCCAGGCGCCCAGCCTTCTCTGACAAACATCGGCAATGCCTCATTCTCTTCCGGCAGGACCGAAAAATTGGCCAAATGAATCACCTGAAGCAAAAGAAAGGCCAATTTCTTGCCTCAAAATGTAAAAGCGGAATGACTGCCATCTCTTTTCTTATCAACGCTATTGTTTTCGGCTGACAGTCCTCTGACATCCTACTGGAACGCTACGCCCAGCCTCGGAGCAGCGCAATAACATTTCCGAGGAAGAGCCTATTCCCAGATACGGGGAGCAGCGATCGGGCTTAACCGGATTGAATATCGTCCCGTCTTCTTCGAAGCCAAGCTGCCGAACAGATTATTCCCGCGCTTTTTGATTTTGCGAAGCTTGGCGGGCTCGTCGGGCAGCGACCCAGCCCTCTTTCGTGAATTGGCGTCCGCGGCCCACGGCCAGAGCTCCGGCCGGCACGTCCTTGGTAATGCAGGAGCCGGCGCCAATGTAAGCACCATCCTCGACGACAATCGGCGCCACCAGGGTCGAGTCGCTGCCCACGAAAACTCCTTTGCCGATGCGTGTTGGGTGCTTGTTGACGCCGTCATAGTTGCAGGTAATCACTCCGGCGCCGATGTTGGTTCCGTCGCCGACCTCGGCGTCGCCCAGGTAGGTCAGGTGATTGGCCTTCGCTCCCTTGCCGAGCGTCGCTTTCTTGGTCTCCACAAAGTTGCCTACGTGAGCGTCTTGGCCGATCTTGCTGCCCGGACGCAGGTGGGCGAAGGGCCCGATTTTCGCTCCGTCCTCGATGACGCTTTCAGCGAGGATGCAGCTTTGGCGAATCAACACATTGTTGCCCAGCGTGCAGTTCTCCACAACCGAATAGGACCGGATCAGGCATTCTCCGCCGATTCGCGTCGAGCCCAGCAACTGAACGAAAGGCTCGATCACCGTGTCTGGCGCGACTTCAACTCCGGCGTCGATCACGCAGGTTTCAGGGCGAAAGATGGTGACACCCGCGGCCATCAGGCGATTGGCTGTGGCAGCCCGCAGTGTCGAGTCCAGGGCCACCAACTCGGCGATGGTATTCGCGCCGAGGATTTCGGCCGCAGGGGCTGCGCCTTTGCCGGCCCCAGCCAATTCAAACGCAACCACGCGCTCACCGGCTGCGCACAGCACGCCGGCCATATCTGTGAGGTAGAGCTCTTGATGGGCGTTGTTCGTGGTGAGCTTGCTCAGGTGTTCCAGCAGCGGTGCAGTCTTGAATGCGTAAATTCCGCAGTTGATCTCACGACCACCCCGCTGCTCTGCCGTGAGAGATTTCTCTTCAATGATGGCCACAACTTCCGGCGAGTTTTCCGATTTGCGCTGAACCCGGCCATAGCCGGTTGGAATGTCTGGAGCGGCAGTCAAGAGGGTCATTGCAGCCCGCTCGGCGAGATGGAATTGCCAGAGCTGCTCGATGGTCTCCGGGCGGATGAGTGGCACGTCGCCGGAGAGAACCAGAATGTGTTCGTAGCCTGCGATGGCTTCCCGCGCGCACTGAATGGCGTGACCGGTGCCGCGTGGGTCGGCCTGATCGACGAAGCGGACTCCGGTAGCGGCTACCGCTGCTTTGACCCGCTCCGCCTGGTGGCCGACGACTACGTAAATATGGGTCGGATCGACGACCTGGCTGGCTGCCGCGATCACATAATTGAGCAGCGGCTTGCCGCCGATTTCATGCAGCACCTTGGGGCGGCGCGATTTGAGCCTGGTTCCTTTGCCGGCTGCCATGATAACTACGGCGAGTTTCGTGATTGATTCCAATTCATTGCTTCCCATGAATGGACTCCGTCGAGCTTTGTGGCGCTTGAAAGATGCCATCCCTCAGGGGCTAAAGCCCATGCCTATTTTGCTCGGGTAGTGGCACGGCTAAAGCCGTGCCCTTTCAAAGCAGTGCCTTTTCAAAGCTACAGCCTTGCAAAGGCCTGCCATTTTCCAGCCGGTCAGTCTGGCTTTATTGCTTCTTCTCAGGCCCTGCCGGTGGACCCGGCTGCGGAATGGTAATGTCGATCGGTTGTACTGAACCCTTCTTCAACTCGTCCAATCCCGGTTTGATTTCGGGCCCGTTGCCCACAACGAGCACTGCATAAAGTTCAGGATGAACATACTTTTTCGCAACCCTGTCGAGATCGGCAAGCGTGACTTTTTCGAGGGCCGCCTTGTAAGTCGTCAGATAGTCCGCCGGATACCCGTAGTACTCAAGTCTCTCCTGCTCCGCGAGCACCTTTTCCCTGGTGTCGTAGCGGAAGAGAAATGAGCTCAGAAGATTGTCCTTGCCTCGGTCCAGTTCGTCCTGCGTGAAGGGCGTGCTCGTCAAACTTTCGATCTCGGTAAATGCAGCCTTTGTTGCTTCCACCGTGGTTGCGCTCTTGGTGAGCACTTCCACACCGAATGTTCCCGGATGGTCATAGGCAAAGGAGATTCCGCCGCCAACCGCATAGGCCAGGCCCAATTCCGTGCGCACCTTTTGAAAAAGCCTGCTGGCAAAGCCGCCGCCCAGAATCTGGTTCATCACGGCGACGGCGGGGACATCGGGACTATGGCGGTCTATGCCGATGCCCAAAATCTCCACGTTGGACTGGTTTACATCTTCCTTATCGATGAAGTAAACGCCGGGTTTGGGTCCGGCAAACTGGTCGCGGCGCGCAGGCTCTGCCTTAGCGAGCGGAAATCCTTCAAAGGCCGCGCGCAGCTTGGCTTCCATCGCCGCCGGATCGAAATCGCCGCTCACGCCAACGATAAGCTTTCCGCCGACGGTCCTGTCGTGCCAGGCCTTCAAGTCGTCAAGTGTAACTGCGCCGATGGTGGCCAGTTCCGGCTGGCGCGTGTAGGGACTATTGACGCCGTAGACCAGCTTTTCACCCTCGCGCTCGGCGATGCCGGATTCTTCGTCGTTGCGCCGGACAATGGCCGTTGCATCCTCCTGCTGCGCCAATTGCAATTTTTCCGCGTTGAACTTCGGGTGCAGAAGCAGGTCCATGGCCAGCGCGAAGACCTGATCCGCATCGCCCTTGAGCGAATCCCATGACACCGCAGTGGAGTCTTCGTCGCCTGCGGTTTCAATATGCGCGGCCTTGGCTTCGAGCAGATCGTCGAGCGCGTCGCCGTCGATCTTAGCTGTTCCGCTGGTGCGCCAGGCCTGCGCGTAAAGACTGATCAAGCCCGCCTTGGCCGGCGCAACATCGCGCGAGCCGCCGGGAATGAGAACCGTCCCGGAAACGAACGGCAGCTCGTGATCCTCCTGTAGAAATAGGACGATTCCGTTCTTGAGCTCGATCCGTATCGGCTGATGAGGGTTGAACTCGTGCAGTTTGGGTATGGGAATCTTTTCCCATGGTTTATCCTGCTGCGCGTGGAGCGCGAAGGGGGCAATGAGAGCAAGACAGACCGTGCTCGCTAAGCATGCTGTTCTCCATCCGAGCGACAAAAAGCCGTGCCCTTTCAAATCCGGCCCCTTTGAGAAATGTCGCAAGAGGTTCCTCATTGCGCACCTCCATCTTTCTGCGGAGCCGCGGCTGGAGTTGCAGCCGGCGCCGCTGTTTCAGTCCAAGCCTCCGTGCGGTTGCTTTCAACAAATATTTTGTTGGCCACACGTCGAATGTCGGCCTTGGTCACTTTGTCCACCTTGTCCAATTGCAGGAACAGCTCACGCCAATCGCCGTAGCGGGTCTGGTATTCGGCTAGGTCGTTGGCTAGGCCTTGATTGTTGGCCAAGCCGCGTAGCAGGTCGGCGCGAGTGCGGGTCTTGTACATGGCCAGCTCTTCGTCGGTCACGTCGGCGGTCTTCAGTTTCTCAATCTCTTTATGGATTGCATCGCGCATCTCCTGCGGCGTGTGCCCCGGCAATGGATATGCATAGAAGATGAAAAGGCTGGGATACTTGTTGCCGGGATAGGGGCTCTCGCCGGCGGCCGCGGCGGCAATCTGCTGATCGCGGACCAGGCTGCGATAGAGGCGCGAGACGCGGCCGTTGGACATGATGTCGC
>CAZSVJ010000191.1:0-7227 GCA_964610185.1 uncultured Occallatibacter sp.
TGGTGCCGAAGAAGGGACTCGAACCCCCACACCCTTGCGAGTACGTGGACCTGAACCACGCGCGTCTGCCAATTCCGCCACTTCGGCACGGTATACAAGTCCAGGGGTTTCCACTGAACCGGCAGCAACTCTGAGTCTCGCAAATGCGGGAGACGGTGTCAAATTGCGGCCATGGAGCCAAGCCGCCGCGGCTGAAGACGTTTGCCGCGGCGCTTGAGTTCGGCTCAGACCAGCTTTGCGTCGAGCACGATTTCAGTGTTGTTTGCGAAGAGCTTCGAGATGGGGCAGCCGGCCTTGGCATTGGCGGCGGCGGTATCGAAGGCTTCCTTTGAAGCGCCCGGAACCTTGGCCGTGGTGGTGAGCGCGATCTTGGTAATGGAGAAGCCGTCGCCCACCTTGGCCAGGGTGACGGCGGCGTGAGTCTCGATCTTTTCAGGCGTGAGGCCCGCGCCGCCCAACTGCGCGCCCAGCGCCATGGAGAAGCAGCTTGCGTGCGCTGCCGCGATCAGTTCCTCGGGCGTGGTGCCTGAGTCGGCGCCTTCAAACCGCGTGGCGAACGAGTAGTTTGCATTGCTGAGCACGCCCGTCGCCGTGGAGATGGTGCCCTTGCCTTCCTTCAGTGAGCCTGTCCAAACCGCGCTTGCCTTGCTTGCCATTGTCCCTCCTTGGGGGGTTCCGGGTTTCCGGATGTTGGAAACTTCAGATGTGGATTGCCGGTGCGCCGTGAGGGGAAGTCAAGGCGTTGCCGGAGAATTGATGCATTGGGCGCCTGCCGGGATGTTTTGTTGCAGGAAGCCGCCACCTCCATGCTAATCTGTCGGGCATGTTGCCGGAGCGTCCGCAAGCATTCGACCCCGATTTTGCGGTGGGAATTTCACATGGTGAGGCGGCTGGTCCCGCCGCGCCGACGGTCGACCATCACTGCCAGATTTGTCCCAATTGCGGGCAACAGCTCAGCGGGCACCACTGCAAGCTGGTTTGCACGCGGTGCGGATATTATCTGAGCTGCGCGGATTACTACTGAGAACTATAGAAATCCCGGGTTTCAAGATCGAGTTCTGGGGCACCCGGCGAAAAAGCCGTTGAAGCACTCGCGATCTGAAGGAGAGAATAATGCTCGGTTTCATGATTCTGACTGTCAGCAATATCGAACGTTCGCTGGCGTTCTATGAGGCGGCCTTGAAGCCTCTGAAGATCAAATACTTTCTGCCCTACAAGGGCAAAGGCGGTCATCCAGACTTGTGGGGATTTGGCGATGGAAAGCAGGCGTACTTCTGGCTCCAGCAAGGAAAACCGGATCCGGCCTCAATTCACTGGGGCTTCATGGCCGAAAGCAACGAAAAGGTCGATGAGTTCTACTTGGCTGCGATAGCCGCCGGCGCCAAAGACAATATTTCGCCGCGTGCACGACTTGAATACTATCCCGGATACTACGCCGCCGATGTATTCGATCCGGACGGATACTCGTTCGAGGTCGTCCATAAGAGCTAAAGGACTTAGGGCACGCGACCCCGATCCGGAGGGTTCCCCGGTACCCCGGTCTTGACCCGGCAAACTCGGGCTACTCCCGTAGAGCTTTACCGCGGTGAGACGGATTGGCTGGTTTTGCGCGCCGCCTCGAACTCGTCGCCGGGAAGCCATTCGACGGATTTCGGTTGCTCGCTGGCCAGCCAGCCGAGCACGAAGCCGAAGCGAGCCAGCTTGGCGTTGCCGCGGAAGTCCCACTCTGACCGGTATTCGTCTGAGGGCTGGTGGTAGTGGTGGGCCACGTAGTCTTGCGCTTGCGCACGACCCCACTCGGGTGTGTGGCCCGCAAAAAGCTCGCCCTGATCGATTGAGAATGCGGGAATGCCTGCTCTGGCCAGAGAGAAATGGTCGGAGCGGTAGTAGTGGCCCGCACTCGGGTTTGGGTCGGGCAGAAGAGCGAGATCGAAGGCCTTGGCGACCATCTTAACGGTGGGCCAGAAGTCGATGCGCTCGGCCCCGGTCAAATTCACAGAGCGAGGAACGCCGATGGGGAGCAGCATGTCGTAGTTCAGGTCGAGCGTGAACTGGCCGGCGGGGATGGGCGGATGCATGCCCAGGAATTGCGAGCCGAGCAGGCCCTGCTCCTCGGCTGTGACGGAAGCAAAGTAGACGGCATGAGGTGGGCGGACGCGAGACTGCGCAAAGGCGCGGGCCAGCTCAAGCAGGATTCCGCAGCCGGTGCCGTTATCGGCAGCGCCGTTGTAGATGTTGTCGCCCGTGGCATCGGGGTCGATTCCAAGATGGTCGTAGTGGGCAGTGTAGAGGACGCCCTGATTAGTTGAGCTCACTCCTGGCACGCGGCCCACGACATTTGAGCTGACATAGCGGCGGACGCGGCTTTCAATATGGGCGCGCAATCGAACGGGAAGTTCAATTGCATGGAATGCGCCGGGTTTGCCGGCCTCGTCGATTGCTTGGTCGAGGTCGCCTAGCCCGGCCAGCGTGAAAAGGCGCTGGGCAGCATCGTGGTGCATCCATGCGGCGGCGCGGAGCGTGGCGCTAGGGTCGCCTTGGAGGTAGCTCATTTCTACTGCTTGAGAATTGCGCACCACCTCCCAGCCGTAGCTTGCCAGATCGGTACGGTGAACGATGAGCACGCCAACGGCCCCGCGCCGCGCGGCTTCTTCATATTTGTAAGTCCAGCGGCCGTAATAGGTGAGGGCTTTGCCTTTGAAGAACTTTTCGTCGTCAGATGGCGGCTCGTTGACGATGACCAACGCGATCTTGCCCTTCAGGTCGATCTCCTGGCCATTTGCGCCGGCGTAGTCGTTCCAGTGGAATTCGGGCGCGTGAATGCCGTAGCCGACAAAGACAATGGGTCCGTCGATGTCCGCTGTCGGCTGGCCGGTCTGGTCTTTGGAGACAATCTCTGCGCCATAGACGAGGTTGATCGGCTCGCCCTGTGCGGGCACGAAAGAGAAGCTGGTCTTGTCTTCGATAGTGTGAACCGCGACGAGTGGAACACGCTGGAAGTAAGTGCCGTTGTCGCCTGCAGGTTCGACGCCGGCCAAAGCAAACTGTGTGGCGATGTATTCGGCCGCAAGCTCGCCGCCGCGCGTGCCGGGTCCGCGGCCTTCGAGCAGATCGAGAGAAAGAAAACGAACGTGGGCGCGAATCTTTTCTGCGTCAATGGAAGCCGCGGCGTTGCGCGCGGCTTGCGGCAGGCCAGGGATTTCAGGAACCCCATTCGCGGCGGGTTGCTGGGCATGAGCAACGGTTAACGCCAATGCGCCGGCGGCTGCGGCGACGACAAGGGTGCGATGCATTAAGCCTCCTCAGGTTTGGCGCTGATTGCCGACAAGCCGCAAGGGATGAGGCAATGACCTTCAGGGTACGTTGCCTCATCGCTCAGCAGCAATGGGTTCTTGACTCTTGGTTGGCAGCAAATGAGCGCGCGTGAGCACCTTGCGAGCCAGACCGGTAAGCGCCATTTCGTCCGCCTCCGTGAGTGGAACCCAGCGCCGCTCGCCGCCGGCAACGGTCATGACCGCAACGTCGTCTTCTGAGACGGCGCGGATGCGGACGTAATAGTTGACCTGCATGATGGCATGGCGCACGGTCATCATCAGTGTTTCCTCCGGGACCGCCGCATTTTTTAAGACGGGCAGCTGCCACAGGCCCGGCATAACGCTGAGCGAATCAGGCCGCTGTTCAAGCAGCACCTCAATGTGCGACCGGTTGGGCTTGCGGCTAGCGCGCAGCGCGAGCGCGTGGGCAACTTCGCGGCTTTGCATGCGCGGACGAACTGCTGTCTTGTGCTCGCCCTGGGTCTTGCAATCCGCGGCCACCGGGCATACGGCGCATTTCGGATTGCGCGGCAGGCAGACCGTCGCGCCCAACTCCATCAGTGCCTGATTAAAGTCGCCGGGATGCGCGGGGTCGACATACTGCGCGGCCAGCGCCTCGACTTTGCGCTTGAGAGCAGCGCTGCTCCGGCTGCTCGCCGACCAACCTTCCAGCCGGCACAGAACACGCTCCACGTTGCCATCGACGACAGCAATCACTTCGCCATGGGCAATGCTGGCGATGGCCGCGGCCGTATAACAGCCGATGCCGGGCAACATAAGCAGCGCTTCGGAGCTGGCCGGCAGTCTTCCATTGAGATGATCGACCACAAAATTCGCGGCCTTGTGCAGCATGCGCGCGCGGCGATAGTAACCCAGGCCGCTCCACTGCGCGAGCACATCCTGCTCGGGAGCTTGGGCCAGCGAAGTCAGCGTGGGAAACCGCGCCAGAAAAGCTTGGTAGCGATCGACAACCACGGCCACCCTTGTTTGCTGCAGCATGATCTCAGAGACCCAAATGGAGTAGGGATCCGGGTTGTGTCGCCAGGGCAGATCGCGGCGATTGCGTGCATACCACTCCAGTAATTGGCGTCGCAGTGGTGCAATTTTTGCGCGCTCGCGTTGCTGCCTGGCCATGGGCTCAGCTTAAAGCATCGCCCTGACTGCTTCTTCTCGAGATGCTGTGCAATGCGGCGCATTCCTTTCAATCATCGAGACAGTATCTTTCCCAGAACGGGTGCTTCCTGAATTGATTGTCGCGACTTAATGGCGTCGGCGATTGGGCGAATAAAGATTCACGCGCCGCCGTAGTATTACCCCAACGGCCAGGCTCAATGCCACATTGAAAAGGGCCAACGCAGGGAATGCGTCGCGGTTCCCGAATCTCCGCACATGGAGGCGGTAATTCTTCAAGCGCGTGGGACGTACTTCATTCTGCCTGGAGGCGGATTTCATGAATCGAATCGCTGTTGTTATCCGCGCCGCCTTGGCCTTTACTGTCTTGATGGCCGCGCCCTCAACGCTCCTCGGCCAGACGTTGCCGGCTGTCAGGTATGGGGCTGGCTCGTCAAGGCCGCTCTCCCGTCTTGCGTTTGATGGCGGCGTTTCGCCGTTAGGCATCCAAATGCAAGTGGCCACCAACCTTAATAGCCACTTCAACCTTCGCGGTACCGGCAACCTCTTCACCTATTCCACTACTTTCACCACCAGCGGCATCACTGCGGCAGCCAAGCTGAACCTGGCTTCCGCCGGGGCCTCGCTGGATATTTATCCTTTCCATTCGGGCTTCCGCATCAGTCCAGGCGCCTTGTTTCACAACCAGAATCAGGTCACGGCTGCCGCTACCGTGCCTGGTGGAACCAGCTTCACGCTCAATAACCAGACGTTCTATTCGGCCAACGCCAATGCGGTTACCGGCGCCACTCCTGTGAATGGAAGCGCGGTCCTCGGCCTGAACACGAACAAGATGGCATTTTCCATCACTACCGGCTGGGGCAATATGATCCCGCGCAAGGGACACTTCTCGTTTCCGTTCGAGATTGGCGCGGCGCTTATCGGCGCGCCCACCGTGAATGTGAACCTTGGCGGCTGGGTCTGCCTGGACGAGGCGCAGACCAATTGCTCCAGCTTTTCGAGCACGGCCAATCCGGTTGGAGCCGCCGCGCAAAGCGCCCTGCAAACGCAGGAGGCCAAGTGGGTCAAGGATTTGAACCCGTTGAAGACCTACCCGATTGTCTCAGGCGGAATTGCCTACAGCTTCGGCGGCCACAACAAGTAGGCTACGCCATCGAAAGCGATGGTCACTGTCATTTTGGCGCGGCTATCGGCGGCTATGCGCGTTCTCTAAACGCCCAAGAACTCGTCGCGCAGACCAGGCTTTGAAAGGTGATGGCTTCAGCCGCATATGGCATCGAGACACAAGCGATGTTTTGAAAGGGCACGGCTTTCCGCCGCGGCGGATGCCGCCAGCAGTGGCCAAGAATCTGGGCTTTAGCCCCTGAGGGACGTTTTCTCTGGTCGAGCGGCATTTACGCATGCAGCTCCTAACCCAGCAACTCCGCGAGCAACGCCGGCGCAGCTTGCAAAGCCGCATCGATTTGAGCCTGGTCCTTGCCGCCGGCTTCGGCGATCTCCGGCTTGCCCCCGCCGGAACCGCCAACCAGCTTGGCCACCGCGCCCACCAGCTTGCCGGCTTGAATGCGCTTTGTGAGGCCGGGCGTTACGCCGGCGATGAGCGCGACTTTTCCTTCGGGCTGCGCGGAGGCTAGCATGACCACGCCCTCGCCAAGCTTCTGCTTGAGATTGTCGACCAGCGTGCGAAGCTGGCCGCGTTCCAATGAATCGGCGCGGAGGGTTACGAGGCGAACTCCCTTCACATCGACGGCGTGGCTGAGAGCTTCGTCCAGCGCGCCGGCAGCCCCTCTCATGCGCGCTTCTTCCAGTTCGCGGCGCAGGCGCTTGAGCTCGTCCTCATTCGCAGCAAGCCTTGCCCGGAACGCATCGGATGGGCTGGTGCCGGCTGCCGGCGGAGCGACCTGCGCGGCTAGTTGCGCAACGGCAAAATCCTGCCGGAAGGTATCGAGTGCGCCGAAGCCGCTGATGGCCTCCAGTCGGCGAACGCCGGAGGAGACCGAGCCTTCGCTCACAATCTTGATGAGGCCGATCTCACCGGTGGCTGCGGTGTGCGTGCCGCCGCAAAGCTCCGTCGAGAAGCCGTCGGAGAGCTTGACCACGCGCACTTTGTCGCCATACTTCTCGCCGAACAGGGCCATAGCGTGGTACTCGTTGACGGCTACATCGATGGGCACGTCTTCAAGGGTATCGACGCGGGCGTTGGCCAGGACTTCGCGGTTGACGATGGATTCGATTTCTTCAAGCTCTTCATCGGCGACCTGCGCAAAGTGAGAAAAATCGAAGCGCAGCCGCGTTGGCTCAACAGAGGAGCCTGCCTGCTTGACGTGGGTGCCGAGGACTTGGCGCAGCGCGGCGTGCAGCAGATGGGTTCCAGTGTGATTGCGGCGGATGGAGTCGCGGCGTTGCCCATCCACAACAGTGTTCACGCGATCGCCGACGGCGAGCGGCTGCTTGAGCAGAGCTTTGTGAGCGCGGACGCCTTGAACGGGAAGCACGCAGCCATGTATCTCGGCGACGGTGGTGTTGCCATCTGCGGAGGTGAACCAGCCAGTATCGCCAACCTGTCCGCCGGAGTCGCCGTAGAAGCTCGTTCGATCCAGCACTACATCGACTTGATCGCCTGCCGCGGCTGCGGGAACGCCTTGTCCGTCCTTGACGATGGCGAGGACTTCGGCGTTGTTGGCGGTGAGCTGGCGGTAACCGAGGAAGTCAGTCTTGGGCAGCTCGCGATAGGCGGGGCTGGCGGATTTTTGGCTGCCGCCTTTCCAACTGGCGCGGGCGC
>CAZSVJ010000192.1:0-7207 GCA_964610185.1 uncultured Occallatibacter sp.
CGGGTTCGACTCCCGCCGCCTCCACCAGTACGTCGTTTATTATCTAGAATTTGCGCTGAACTTTATAGCGCCGCGGAATGGCTTCGCGCTCTCGTGGTCGTGCGGACATACGCCCGGGGGCCGCAAAGTCGGCCTTCATCATGCCCTTATGCTCCGGGGAGAATCTGTTTGACGACCTTGATCAGGTCGGGTCCCGCGATCGGTTTCACCAACCAGCCGGTCGCGCCCAGCCGCCTGCCCTCGTCGCGCTTGGCTGCCTCGCTTTCCGTGGTGAGCGTGAGAATCGGGAAGAATTTGCAGCCCGGCAGGGCACGCACTTTCCCGATCATTTCAAGGCCGCCCATGACCGGCATGTTGATGTCGGTCACGATCAAATTGGGCTTGAGTCCGGCCTGCAACTTGTCGAGCGCCAACTGACCATTGGTGGCTGTTTCCACCTGGTAGCCACCCATCGACAAAGTGCTTTTGAGGCTCATAAGCATGGTAGCGGAGTCGTCCACGATCAAGATTGTCTTTGCCATGTTAGCCTCTCATCCCCTGGATTTAAATGCCGGTTCAAGCCACGCGCTGAGTTCGGCATCCTTTGGCCAGCTTGCGATGCCGGTTCTTGCCGCCATCAACACCTGCACGTTAGCGGTGTGAATGTGGGTGCATGCGGATAAGTCGGCCTTGGCGCTGGGTCGAGTCTGGAGCCATTCGAGCAGCCCTTCGGCTTCTTCCACTGTTGCTTCGTCACGAAAAATTGCACGGTTCTTTTTGAATTCGATGGGCATCAGACGATCTCCCGGAGGTTGAGAATCATGAGCACCGACCCGTCGCCCATCAGGGCCGAACCCGAGTAGGAAGACAAATTGGACAAGAAACCGCCCAGCGGCTTCTGAATGATTCCGATTGTTTCCTGGAACCCATCGACCAGCAGGCCCAACTCCGCGCTACCCGCCTGAACAAGCAGTACAGCTAGTTCATCGTCAGAATTTGCTTTAGGAATAGCGGCAATCCCCAGCAGAGAGTTGAGGCTTTTCAACGGAACCACGCGCCCGCGCAGCACCGCCGTCTCGCTCTGCTTGATGGCGTGGACGGCGCTCCTGGGAACGCGAACCGTTTCGATGACATGATCCATGGGCACGCCAAACAACTGCCCGTCGGATTCGACGATCATGACCTGGGTGACAGCCATCGAGAGCGGCAATGAGATGCGAATGGTGGTGCCCTTGCCGACTTCGCTTTGCAGAACGACGCTGCCGTTGATCTTCTCGACCGCGGAGCGAACCACGTCCATGCCGACTCCGCGACCGGAGAGATCGGATATGACCGCGGCCGTGGATAGGCCGGCGGCGAAGATCAGATTGGTGGCCTCCTGGTCGCTGATGCGCTCTAGCGTCGCCTCGTCGATGATGCCCTTCTCGTATGCCTTCTGTTTGATCGCCGCGGGATCGATCCCTTTGCCGTCGTCGACGATCTCGATGACCACGCGGTCCGCCTCCTGCGCGGCACGGATGGTCAACTTGCCGGCTGCCGGCTTGCCCGCCGCAATACGAACATCCGGCGTCTCCAGGCCGTGATCCAGGCTATTGCGCACAATGTGCATGAGCGGGTCGGCGAGCGACTCGATGATGTTCTTGTCGGCCTCGGTCTGCTCGCCTTCGAGCACCAGTTGAACTTCCTTGCCGAGTTTGCGGGAGATGTCGCGAACCAGGCGCGGGAAGCGCTGGAAAACGAACGATACGGCCATCATGCGCACCTGCATGATAGCGTCCTGCATCTCGTCGGCGATGCGGTTGATGATCGAGTACTGGCCTTTGATTTCGCGCGATAGCTCGCGCACGCCAAATTGAGATTCCGCCCGCTCGGCCAGGTAGGGCAGTCCGTTTTTCGATACAACCAGCTCGCCGATCAGGTTCATCAAGCGGTCGATCTTTGCCTGATCGACCTTGAGGCTTTTGGGACCGCCAACTGCATCTTCGGCACGGCGGCCGAACTTGATTCCGTTCGGGTCATCGTCGGCGCGGCGGCCAAAGTTGACTCCCTCATTCGTCCGAGGTGTGCCTGGGCCATTTCCCGGCAATGGATCAACCCGCGAACCTTCGGCGTCATGAACGGCGCCGGCAGTTTCGCTTGTGCCCGATAGGCCTGAGAGACCGGTGTCTGTCCCCTTGTGCGCGTCAAGCCATGCCAGCAAAAGCGTGTTGTGACCGGTTGAAAGGTCTTCGGCCAGAGCTGCTTGAATGTCCGCACGGGCAGAAGTTTCGCCCGTCGCCTGGCATAGATTTGCCAGCACCTCCGCAACTGCCTTGAGCCTGCCCGCGTGCCATAGAGGACGGTCGTCAAGCAGAAGAATCTGCCGCTGAGCCGCGAGGATTTCTTCGAGCGCAATCCGGTCGTCGCCGGAAATCGATCGAATCGGATTTACAGTCGATGACGCCTCCTTGGCGCCATCCGCATCTGTTTGTCCGCTCAATAATTCCTGCGCAGGAACGGCGGTGATTTCCACTTGATCTGGAAGATAGCGGTAGTACTGGTCAAGCTCTTCGCGGGGAGCGCTCGAAAGCAACTCGAACCCGAGCAGGCAACTGTAGGTGTCCAGCTCAGCCAGCGGAGGCAGCGGCGCCAACTCAACAATGCGGCCCCAGATCAGGCCGGGGGTGTGTCGCGCGCTGTTCAGTGGGTCGTCGCCATGGAAGAAGCATTCGCGTTCCGGCCGATAGGCAATCCAATGCAGCGGGTCGCCGCGCCGGCACTGTTGAAAAGCTGCCAGCCGCACAGCTTCGGGAACGGCTGAAAGCCCGGAGTGTGGAACATTTGCCGGCGAGCCGGTGCTATTCGCCACGGTGAGGGGAGCAGCGTCCAGGCCGGAAGAAGGAGCCGCGCTCGGGACTGTATTTGGCATCAGCTTGCGCAGAGCTTCGGTCATGAATTTTGATTCGGCGGCGCGCGACGGATCGATCTGCTCGGACGACTCAATGTCGCCGCAGATCGCGCCCACAAGATCCATCGCTTCGAGCAATTGATCTGCCAACTCGCGGGAGTAGGCGGCATGGCCGCTTCGCACCATCCCCAGCAAATCCTCGCCGGCATGGAGGACGCGCGTCATCTCAGGAAAGGTAAACAGCCCGCTGTTGCCTTTCAGCGTGTGAACGCAGCGGAAGAGCTCATCGAGAATGCTCTTGTCGGTGGGCGCGTCTTCCAGTTGCATCAACTTCTTGCCGGTGTTCTCGAGCAGGTCGCGGGCTTCAGAGAGGAACTGATCCAAGAGTGGATTTGGGGGCAGCGGATTTACGGGCGACGATTTCATTGAATTGCCTCCCCAAGCATGAGGCGGACGTGGGCCAGCAGTTGCGGCGGCTTGGCAGGCTTGATGAGGTATCCGCTGGCGCCCGCGCGGTAGGCGGCCAATTCATCCCTGGCCGCGGCTTCAGTGGACACCATGATTGCCGGAGACTGAAGAATGTCCTGCTGGCGCAGCTCGCGCAGAAAGCCGTATCCATCGAGTTTGGGCATGTTGACATCGACAATATAGAGGTCGAAAGGCGCTTCAAGAGCCTTCTCCAGCGCCTCGATGCCGTTCCATGCTTCCTCGGCCTTGTATCCCGCGGCCTCAAGGATGCTGCGGTGATACATGCGCACGGTGGCCGCATCGTCGACAATCAGGACGCGTTTCACTTGGTCTCCAGGCCTTTCTGATACACGATCGCCTCAGGGAATTTGCGCACCTTGAACAGAGAAGAGATGCGGCTCATTGATTCGGAGTGTCCAAGGCAGATAAAGCCGCCCGGCTTCATCGCCTCATAGAATGTTTCCGCCGCCGTCTGGCGCGATACGTCGTCGAAGTAGATGAGCAGGTTTCGGCAAAAAATCACGTCGAAATTGCGATAGGCAAGAGTCTCGGATGGTTCGGAGAGATTGACTCGCGTGAACTCGACCGCGTCCCGGATGTCGTCGCAGAGTTGGAAGTCTTCGCCAGCGATTTTGAAGTACCTCTTGAGCCAAGGCGCAGGCACATTCTGCACGGAACGCGCGGAATAGCGGCCGGCGCGCGCGCGGCGCAGGATGTTGGTATCGATGTCGGAGGAGACGATCTCAACATCCCACTCCCTGATGCCGCTCCACTTTTCTAGCAGAAACATGGCGATCGAATAAGGTTCCTCGCCGGACGACGAAGGAATGCACCAGATCCGAATCGGACTTTTTCCGGCTCTGCGACGCACAATCTCCGGGAGGATGGAATCGACCAGGCAATGGAACTGATAGTCCTCGCGCAGAAAGTAGGTTTCGTTCACCGTCATCAGGTTGGTGAGCTGTTGCAATTCCTCGCCGGATGCCTGAAAGCGCAAGAGCGTGAAGTAGCCGCGAAAGTCTTTTGTTCCGGTACTCTCAATTCGCTCGATCAGGCGCTTATCCACAAAGTAGCGCTTGGTCGGCTCGAAACTGATTCCGGTGCGGCGATAAAAGAACTCCTTGAATTTCAGGAAGTCTTCGTCGCTGATGGCGGACACAGATTTTTGTAATGGGGCTAATCCGCTCATGACGGCGTCAGACCTCACGAATCCGCTTGAGCGCCAGGTCGGCGGCAAACTGGATATAGGCTTCTGAAGGGAAGCGCGCCTTGAGCCGGAGAAGCGGGTCGGTGGCCGCCTCAGTGCCCACCCCGCAGAGCAAGTCCACCGCGGTGGCGCAGACATTCACGTGGGGATCCTTTTCGATGACCTTGATCAGCCAGCTCTCGGCTTCGTCGTGGCGCGCGGAGTCGAGAATATTGACGACGAAGATTCGCACATCCGGATCGGGATCGGATAGCAAGGAATGCAGAATTGGATCGACCTTGTTGCCCAGGTGTTTGAATGCCTCGATGGTCTCATTGCGCAGAGCCGCATCTTCGCTGCGCAGACAATCGACCAGCCCGCTGACCGCCGCTGGATCGTTCAGGCCAACGAGCGTGTTCAGGATGATTTCCCTAACGGATCCGTCCGGCTCGCGTTGCAGGCGGCCGACGAGCGCCGTGGAGGTGGCGGGGCAACGGGCCAGAGCGCGGGCGGCCTGGCGCCTTCCGGCAGCATTGGCGCTCTCGAGAGTTGCTACAAGCTCGTCGCAGTCCGGCTCTGCATTCGGCTCGGCGCGCTCGACTAGCTGAACGACTTTTTGCTTTAAAAGGCCCATGCTTCTTTCCTTCAAATTCACGGCAGGCTTGAAGCCCGCGCGGAGAGATTCGTGTTAACGGCCGGCCCAGGCAATGAGCTGCGCGGCGACCTTCTCGGCACGCAAGACCAGGCTTGCGCCGCCCTTTCTGACCAGTTCCGCTGGCATCCCGTACACCACGGCTGAGTCTTCCGATTCGGCAATGGTCCGCCCGCCGCGTTTCTTGATCTCGGTGAATGCATCCGATCCGTCGTGCCCCATGCCGGTCAACAAAACAGCCGTGGTCTTTGCCGCATCGTAGTGTTGCAGCACCGATCTGCCCAGCAACTCGACGGAAGGATGCCAGAGGTATTGCGCATTCTCCGGCGCGGGCATCACGGTCAGCTTACCCAGCCGGCTGGCCAGCAGCATGTCCGCGCCGCCCTTGCCGATGTATACGCGGCCAGGCGTAATCGGTGTGGCGCTTCCCGCCTCAACCACAGTGAGCGCACAGCATTGATCCAGGCGGTCTGCAAAAGCTTTGGTGAATGCTGCCGGCATGTGCTGCGCCACCAGCACCGGCCAGGGAAAGTTTGCCGGCAGCGCGGAGAGAACAATCTCGAGAGCCCGCGGCCCGCCGGTGGATGCGCCGATCACCACCACGCCATCGCTTGCGCCCCTGGGCGCGGCCAGTGCGGATGAGGCGGCAACTGACTTGGCGCGCTCCTCCCGCATGCGGCGGACTGCCGACGTGGGGTTTGAACCGCTTGCCCCCGAGGGCTTAACTTTGGCTCTTGCCGCGACGCGTACCTTGGCCAAAAGTTCGGCGGAGACTTTGTCGAGCGACAGAGAAATGGTTCCGCCCGGCTTGGGGACGTAGTCTACCGCGCCCAGGTTGAGAGCCTCGAAGGTAGCCAAAGCCCCCTGCTTGGTGAGCGAGGAGACCATCACTACGGCAACCGGGCGCTCCGCCATGATCAGGGAAAGCGCGGTCAAGCCGTCCATCTCCGGCATGTTGATGTCAAGCGTTACAACATCCGGCTTGAATTCCTTGTTTTCTCTTACCGCCTCTTCGCCATTTCTGGCCTGGCGAATCTCGAAATCTCCCTCCGCCTGAAACACCGTCATGAGCTGGCGGCGCATCAGGGCCGAGTCGTCCACGATCAATAGCTTGATCATTGGCCTATCCGGTGACCGCAGCCAGCGCCACCAGCTCCTTCTGCTCCATCAGGTGGCGCGGATCGATGAGCTGCACCATCCGCTTCTGCTTCTCAAGGTTGGCCATGCGGCTCAGCAGTTGGCTCTGGTCCTTGGAAAGCTGTGGAGCGGGTTCGATGGCCGCCTTGGGAATCTTCAGCACCTCAGCCACCTGATCGACGATGAAGCCGGTACGCACATCGCCGATGAGAAACACCATGATTCGCTGGCGATCGGTTCGCTCCACCTGGTTTAAACCCAGGCGCAGGCGCAGGTCGATGACCGGCAGCACGCTGCCGCGCAAGTTGATGACGCCCTCAACGAATGGTGGCGCCTGAGGAACGCGAATGAGCGCTTCCGGAACACGGACAATCTCCTGCACGCTGGCGATCGGCGCTCCGAATTCCTCCTTGTCAAGGCGGAAAATGACGACTTGTTCGTCGTCGTCCAGGCTGCTGTCCGCTCGGCCGGCCTGCTGGTCCTCTTCGAGTTCAATGTCGTTCACGGCGCTCAATGCCTCCTTGACCGCGGAGTTGCCAAACAGGTTGCGCGCGGTGACGATCGACACCATGCGCTTTCCGTTGTCCAGCCGGCAGATTGCGGTGATCTCGGCCAGGTTGCCGTCACGGGCAAGCAGCGCGGGAAGCGCGTCCACGCCCGACTTTGAGACGCGCAGCACTTCGCTGACCGCGTCTACCACCACGCCCACCGAGACCCCGCCCAGGGTAAGCACGACGATGCGGCTTTTCTCGTCGAGGTCGCGATGCGGCAGTCCGAACATGCTGCGCAAATTGACCAGCGGAAGCAAACGGCTGCGCAAGGTCATTACGCCAAGAACGTGCGACTCCGAGCGCGGCACGTGAATCACCGTCTCGGGAACCTGCACGATCTCCTGCAC
>CAZSVJ010000193.1:0-7157 GCA_964610185.1 uncultured Occallatibacter sp.
AGATGGCCGTTGGATACTGCACCCTCTATGGCGATATGGTGGGCGCTCTGGCTGTGATCGGCGACCTGGTGAAGACGCGCGTCTATGCCGTCTGCCGCTGGATGAATCGAGACCATGAAGTGATTCCGCTCGCGGTTCTTGAAAAGCCGCCCTCCGCCGAGTTGCGCCCGGACCAGAAGGACACCGATTCGCTGCCGCCCTACGAGGTTCTCGATCCGATTCTCGAAGCCTATGTGGAGCGATATGAAACGGCAGAAAACATTGCTCAGGCAAACGGATTTTCCCTCGATCTCGTCCAACAGGTTGTGCGCCTGGTGGAGCGTTCCGAGTACAAGCGCCAACAGGCCGCGCCGGTTCTGAAGGTGACCTCCAAGTCGTTTGGCACGGGCCGCAGATTTCCCATCGCCGTCAAAGTTCAGGTATAACCCAATGTTCGAGACCTTTCCCGCTCCAACGAATTACCATAGAGATAGCACCTCGACGCCCGGCCCTTCAGTCGTCGCAGCCGCCAGGGAACTTCGGCCTTGTGCAAATGAAACAGGGCACAGCATTCCGGAAGTGCCATCAAAGGAGAATCAGCTTGATCCGTCTTTCCATCCGTTTTGCCAGTGTAGCCGTGCTGGCCGCGTTGTCATTGCCCCTTTTCGAAGCCGCCGCCCAGCAGCAGGTTCCGGCCGCGCCCCCACAACAGCCGTCTGCAGCGGCTCCCGCGGCGCCTGCGCCATCCGCCGCGCCTGTATTTCCCAAGCCGGATCCCGCAAACTTCACCGCGGCGTCACCCACCAAGGAGACCGTCAATGCGTTCCTCGAAAATATTTGGGGCTACGATGAGAACCGCATGTGGCAGGTGCAGGCCATCCTGAAGACTCCCGTCGAGGGGATTAGCAAAGTCATTATTGTAGTCGGAGACAAGACCGGCAAGCAGAAGCCGGGGCCGCTCGGCTTCTTTGCGCTCCCAGACGGAAAGCACATCATCGCCGGGGACGATATCGTTCCTTTTGGCGAGCACCCGTTTGCGGATTATCGCGCAACCCTGCAACAGCGCGCCGACGGGCCCTATCGCGGCTCAGCCTCGAAGGATCTGGAATTGGTCGAGTTCGCCGATTTCCAGTGCCCCCACTGCAAGGACGCGCAGGCCAACATGGACAAGCTGGCCGTGGATTTTCCCAAGGCTCGCATCGTGTTTCAGAATTATCCGCTGGCCAGGCTACACCCCGCCGCTGTGAAGGCCGCCGAGTACGGCGTCTGCGTGGCCAAGCAGGGCGGCAGCAACGCCTTCTTCCAATACGCGACCGCCGTCTTCGATGGCCAGGACGGATTGACAACGCCGGATGGCCAGACCCTTACCTTGAATAGCGCCGTGGTCAAGGCCGGTCTCGATCCGGCCAAGATCGAAGCCTGCTCCGCGACCCACGAAGTCGGCGCGTCCGTCGAAGCCTCGGTGAAGCTGGCCCAGGAATTGAATATCAATGAGACGCCCACGCTGATGGTCAATGGCCGCATGGTTCCCGTTGGCGGCGCGCCCTACGATGTTCTCAAGAAGATCGTCGAGTATCAGGAAAAGCTGGACGGCATCACTCAGTAAGGCGCCTGGGAAGGGTTCGGGAACCGATCCCCCGAACCCTGCCGCGTCGTTAATCGAGAAACGTTAGATACGCTCGCCACGGACCAACTGCATCCCGGTATTCGCCGGCCATGGCTTTCAGGATCTGTGCAATATGTCCTAAGTCGTGAACCACCCACGTGGCCAGCAGGTTACTTAACGTGACCGGGCCGAGATCGGGATGTAGACCGGTAAGATCCAGTTCTTGTTCGCCAATTCCAAGCTTGCCGAGAGTGTGTAGACTCTGCCGCCGCAATTCCGCAAACGCTTCGAGCAACTCCTCCACGCTTTTGCCGGCGATGATGGATTGAAACGCAAACCTGTCGAAGGGTTCGAATACCTTTTTGTCCTGGTCGCTCAAGATAACCTGTACGCGCGGAATCCAATCGGTCGTCTCCGCGTGCATAAGATGACCGATCACATCGATGGGGCTGAACGAATCAGGTGTTTTCCTGCAATTCAACCACGCAGGCGACTTCCCTCGTAACAGCGCGTCCAGCACGCCGGGAGTCTGCGTCAACACTTCAAGCGCCTGGTCTAATTCAAATTGCAAAGGGGGATCTCCGTTCTTCAGATCTGATTTGCGCAATCTAGAGCAGCTCTACCAATGATATAGAGGGTAAAGCCCGGCAGAATTTGGGGCATTGATGGCACGGCCGAAACCACGCCCTTTCAAAACCCCCTCTGTGCTAGTTGGAGAACTGGTCTAATCCGCTACCGCGTCGGCGAAACCAAGCTTCGCTCCACCCGCATCAGCGGCGAGTGCCCAGCCGCTTGTGTCCCGCGGATCACGTGGGGCGTAATCAGGATCAGCAGCGTTGCTACGCTCTTCTGAGCGTCGTTGCCTGTGACGTTGTTGAGGCCTGGAATTTCGCTCAGGCCCGGAACTCCGCTGATGGCGCGACTCTCCTGCTTGTTCAAGTCGCTGATCAGCACCGCGCCTTCGCCTTGCTTGATCGTAACCACGCCGGAATACGCGCGATTGTTGAGTACGGGATTCCCATTGATTGAAGTCCCGCTGAGGGCGTTGATCTTCAAGTCGATGGTAAGCGCAACCTCGGAATTGCGCATCACGTTGGCGGTTGTTTTCAGGGTCAGGCCAAGGTCTTGGTACTCCACCTGGGGAACGTTGGGCACGCTGCTGGTCAAAGAAGAGAGCAGGGAAGTCAGGCTGCTCGACGCTCCCGCGCCGGTCAACCCCGGGATCTTCGGAACCGAGCCCGACAGGCTTGAGAACGAGGAAGTCTGGATGGGATAGCGCGTACCCGAGCGCGCCGTGCCCGCGTCGCCATCGCCGAGCCGCAACTGCAAATCGTCCAGTTCCCGCGAGTCCGAGGTGTTCAGGTTGAGATTGGCCGAAACCCCACCGGGAGCCAGCGCGGATTGCGTAAGCCCGCCGCCAAAAAGAGCGATTCCGTTGGAGAAAAGAGAGCTTGAAACCTGGCCGGAAGCCAGCAGAATGCCGAGAATCGCAAGAGTGTCGCCGGGCGCGGCCAGACCCGAGGAGATAATCTGCTGCACCAAGCTCTGGTTCGCATTCAGAATGGACTGCTCCTCGGTATAAACGTTGAAGGCCGAGATGGACTGCGGCGGATGAACCCCGGTGTTACGGTCGCTAGTGTGCGCGAGCTGGAACATCTGCACCTGCAGCAGAACCTGGCTTCGCCCATCCAGCAGCTCGCGAACCGTGGAGTTGAACGCGTTGAGCGTCTTCTCGGGCGCGCGAATCGTCATGGTCCCCGCCGACTGATCCACTGTGGATTGCTGCACATCGAATACGTTTTTGGCCAGGTTGCCCATATCGGTCAATTGGGCCGCGGTGAGCCCTGGCAGGTAGATGGTCTCCAGATCCAGGCGCTGAAACTGTTCGCGATTCGTGTGCGTGTCGCTTGCCACCAGCACGCGGTGCGCATCCAGCGGAACGTAGAACGACTTGGTGACCAGGCTCAACACTTCCATGGCCTGATCGAAGTTGGCATCGTCCAAGTCCAGCCGGACCAGCGTTGGACGGATGCTATCGTCTAAAGTTGCATCCAGCCCGTAGGCTTTGAAGACTTGCTGGATCACCTGGCTTTGGTTGTCGCGCACATGAAACTTGTGCACTCCGGCAGGGTGCTCAAAGGGTTCGGCTTCCGCCACCGTGTTCGCCGCTTGCTCGTAGGGCGGCGCCGGCTGGCCTCGCACAGCGTCGTCGCCCAATTCGTGAAGATGCTCGGTGACCTGAATGTTCTTGGGGTCGAGTTCGAGAGCATGCGTCAGGGCTGCGCGCTCGGCCGCTGCATCTTTACGAAATCTGTCTTTCGCGGCGAGCTGAATCAGCGCCGTTACCGCATGACTGCGAGCCAGATCTGCTGCGAGTGGGTAGTTGGAATTGGAGGGGTCAAGTTTGGCTGCCTGCTCGTAGCCTTGCATGGCCTCTTCAAACTTCTCCTTTTCGAAAAGCTTGCTCGCATCGAGATAGAGCTTGATGGCGCGCCGCTTGTCGCCGCCGCTTGGCTGTTTGGCCGACTTCCCATCGCTTGAGACCGCGGCCGGCTTGTCGCCTGAGAGAGGGCTAGATGTTTGTCCCAGAAGCAGGCTCGGAAAAAGCGCAAACACAAGTCCAGCCTTCCAGACCGTCGCTCCCGATTTCGACAGGGAATTAATAGTTTCGCCCATCTCGAGCCGGTGCGTCCTCACTGCTCAGCCCGTGTCAGCGTCATCAGGTCGGCAAGCGAAGAAGCGCAGACCTCCGGCTGATGCTGAGCCAGTTCATCGAAGCTGTATCTGCCCGTTGCCACGGCGATCACCGAAAGAAAATTGGCGCGTGCCGCCTCGATATCGCGCGGCGTGTCGCCCACAACGCAAATGCTAGCTCCCTTGCCGGCCATCTCTCTGGCTTTTTGCGCTGCCTGCCCAATCAATTCCGAGCGTATAGGAAAGTGGTCGCTGAATCCGCCGAAGCGAAACCATTCGCGCAGCCCGGCTCGCTCCACCTTGATCCAGCCAATCATCTCCAGGTTGCCTGTCGCCAGGCCCAGCAGCGCGCCGCGTCGCGCCAGATGGTCCAGCGTCTGTTCAACGCCCGGCATCCGCACCAGGTCCATCTCATCGCGGCGTTCGGTGACGGCCAGACGCATCGCTTCAAGAATGGCCTCGATGCGGGGTTCCAGAACCTCGGCGGGAACGCCAGCCTGATGGCAGGCCTCGCGCAAAATCATCGTGTCCGTGCTGCCGTGCAACAGGATGCCTGCCAGCGTGATCTCAAATCCCGTCACGCGCTGCACGCTGGAAGCGAAGGAGTCAAAGTGAATGCGATCGCGGCTGCGCAACAATGTGCCGTCGATGTCGAACAAGTAGGCGTCCTGCGCATCCCAGGCAAATCCCGGCTCGATTGCGACACGCGCTTCGGGTGTGGATGAAATTGTCTGCATGTCCTCAGGTCGAGCGTCAGCCTTGGCGGTAAATCTGTCGTGCCGCGCTATATAAAGGACGTTCGCTGCGCGGCGGACGCTTGAGCCCGGCGCGGACTTCGGCAAGATCGAGTCCCAGCTCCGCCATGGCGCGGCTCAGCGTGTTGCGGTGCATCCCCAGTTCTTCTGCCGCCTTGCACTGGTTTCCCCGGTGCGCGATCAGTACTTCGCGCAGATATTGCTTCTTGAAATCGCGCACGGCGTCCTCATAGCGCATGCCGCTGGAATGCATTTGCGTTACCAGGCTGTCCAGTTCTCGTCTCACGTCCGCCACTTGCTCCTTAAATAGATTAACCCGATTCTTGCCGCCGTCCGCATTTTCATTTCATCTTCAATCGCGGCCGGGATGCATCCACTCCGGCGATTCTTCTTCCAGTATCTTCAATCCGTGCCGGACCCGCTCTGCCAGCTCGGCCGGACTCAAGTGCGTGCTCAGATGGCAGGCCACGAAAAACTGCCTGGGCAGCTTGCCTTCCAGCAGCCAGTGCGCCGTGGGGAAGAATGCCACAGCCACCAAGATACACAACGTGACCAGCAGCACGCCTTGAAAAAGACCGAAGACCCCGCCTGCCAGCCGGTCCAGGCAGCCCAACCCCAGCTTGTGAAAGGTCTTTGCCAAAATCGATCCGAGAACGCCGGCCAGCGCCATCACCACTAGCGCAATCAGCAAAAAGCCGATCGTATCCGCCACCGCCTCGATGCGCACCAACGGCCTCAGCAGCGCCGCTACGCGGGCATAGTTCCAGGCCGCCAGCGCCAGGCCAAGCAACAGGCCGCCCAGCGAGCAAACCGAGCGGAAGAATCCCTGCTGAAGTCCTCCCAGCACCGACACCGCCAAGAAGATTACGATGGCCCAATCTACCCAAGTCACTCTTTGCTCCGTCCTCGATCTACCACACGTTCAATTCCCGCCCCGTCAAACGGCTGAAGGCTTCAAGATACTTGGCCTGTGTGCGCTCCACAACGTCGTCCGGAAGACCGGGCGCGGGCGCCTGCTTGGTCCAATGGATTGATTCAAGATAATCGCGAACGAACTGTTTGTCGAATGAAGGCTGCGGGCCGCCGGGCTTCCATGCCGCGCCCTCCCAAAAGCGCGAGGAATCCGGTGTCAACACCTCATCGGCAAGGATAATCCCTTCCGCCGTTTTGCCAAACTCAAATTTTGTGTCGGCCAAAATCAGCCCGCAAGATTCGGCGTGTCTCGCGGCTGCGCGGTAAATGTCCATCGTCATCCGGCGCAGCTCGGCGGCGTCGCCGGCGCCAACCAGCGTCTCAACGGCGGAAAAAGAAATATTTTCGTCGTGCGCGCCGTCCTGGCTTTTGGTCGCGGGAGTGAAAATCGGCTCCGGCAGCCTCGATCCATCGAGCAACCCGCTCGGGAGCGGAATGCCGCAAACGGTTCCGCTTGCCTGATACTCCTTCCAGCCCGAACCGGCCAGGTAGCCGCGCGCCACGCACTCCACGGGAAGCATCTCTGCCCGCTTGACCAGCATCGATCGGCCCTCAAGCTGGTCCGCATAGAGCTGCAGCGACGCGGGAAACCTGTTCACATCGGCCGTAATCAGATGGTTGGGAACCAGGCTTGAAAGCAGGTCGAACCAGAACAGCGAAATCTGGGTAAGTATCTTGCCCTTGCCTGGAATGCCGGTCGCCAGAACGTGATCGAAGGCCGAAATGCGGTCGGTCGCCACCAGTAGCAGCGCATTGTCGACCGCAAACAGGTCGCGCACCTTGCCCCTGCCAATCAAGGGGGTCGCGCCTAAATTCGTTGCCAAGAGAACTGTCACGGGAAGGCCTTCCGCTGGAGGGAGTTGAATCTCCGATTTTCCAGCGGCAGCCTCGGTTTGTCAATCTGCGTAAATCAACGGCAGGGCAATCGCATGAACGAGTAAGTTGCATGAATGAATGCTTTGAAAGGGCACGATCCGCCGCGGCGGATCGTGCCAATGCACTTGGCCGAGAGATTCTTGGGCTTCAGCCCGCACATAAACCTTGCAAGTATGATTTGGGGCTTTACAAGCTGCGGAAAAACCCCTTTGGAGAAAGGCTTTGTAACAGAGCTTCTTGCAAACCTGCCGCTAGGACATGTATAAGTGTCAGGG
>CAZSVJ010000194.1:0-7130 GCA_964610185.1 uncultured Occallatibacter sp.
GATCGGTGAAGAGGAAGATTCACACCTCGGCGACTTCATTGAAGACCGCCAGGCTGTCTCGCCCTCCGAGGCCGTCATCAGCGTCAACCTCAAGGAGTACACCTCGCAGGTTCTGCGCACTCTAACCCCGCGCGAAGAGCGCGTAATCAAGATGCGCTTCGGCCTCGAAGACGGCTCCGAGCACACTCTGGAAGAGGTCGGCCAGAGCTTCCAGGTCACAAGAGAGCGTATCCGCCAGATCGAGGCGAAGGCGCTGCGCAAGCTGCGCCATCCCAGCCGCAGCCGCAAGCTGAAAGCCTTCGTTGAAGGCGTGAAAGAGATGTAACTTCGGCTGAAAGTGAGCCGCAAAAAGCCGCAACCTTGGAAGGGGCTGCGGCTTTTCTTGCGTTTGCGTCTGATTGAGGGACTGCGCGAGGGCTGCTTGATATATATATATCCATATAAAATTGTCTATATACAATACGGTGAACTGTGATATAAATGGTGAGACTGTGACTCCAAATGCGAGAGGAAGAACCTCATGCCCGTCGCTAATGCTCGAAAAGTTACCTTTAGGCGCCCTCGCAAGGAGAGGATTCTTATTGAATTCCCGGAGAATTTACTGAAGCGCGCCGATGAAGCCGCTCGCAAGCTTGAGAAGAATCGTAGCGAACTGATCAGAACCGCCGTAGAGCAGATGCTGGCTGACATGGAGATGAAGCAGTTTGAGCTGGAACTGGCAGCAGCTTATACGGCAAATGCCCAGATGAGCCGGGAAATTATGGAAGAATTTGTCCACGTGGATCGCGAAGGACTCTGATGGCGGGCAAGCCTTTTCGCGGAATGGTCGTCGAGGTCTCGCTGGACCCAGTGGTGGGCCATGAACAAGGAAAGTCGCGCCCTTGCGTGGTGGTGCAGAACGACATTGGCAACCGGTTTGCCTCGACCACAATCATCGTGCCGCTGACCGGCGCGGCGCGCGTCAAAGCGCCTTCGTCGATTTACGTGCCCGTGAAAATGGGCGACGGAGGCACGACCAGAGATAGCTGCATCCTGTGCGATCAGATTCGCGTAGTAGATCAAAGCCGCTTCGGCAGAGTTTACGGCGCACTTTCTCCTGAAACCATGGCCAGTCTCGATGCGGCTCTACTGATAAGCCTGGGGCTGCCGGGGGCCTCGGCTAAACGGTCCTCGTGAAATCGCATCGGAGCCAAGGCCCTTAGCAAGCTGAAAGCAAGAATCCCCCGCCGCGACTTACGCCGGAATCACAGCCCTATTCCCGTGTTTCCGCGCAAACTCGTAAAGCGCTTGGTCGAAGGTGACGAGGCGTGCCTGCGTTGCTTCTGCATAAGCAAGCAGCCAGCAGTCTCCTACCCACTTCGAGGCGGCCTTGCCCGCAAACGGCTCCGTAGCCCGTCGAAAGCCCGCATCCACGTTGCGCGGCTCGGGATAAAACTCCACGCGCGGGTCTTTGAGCCAGCGATCATACACGGCCCACGTCCTGCGCAGTGTGAGGGTCTCCTCGCCCATGACTGCCGTGTTCGTTAGCAGACGAAGCAGCCCCAGTTGTGTGAAGCGCGAGAAGATGAGCGCGGAATCATCCGGCAGCCGATCTAGCCAAATCGACGCCACACCGTGATGTCGGTGACCGGAGACAGAGAGAGCAAGCCAGACGTTCACGTCAAGGAAAAATAAGGTCATGCGGGTTCTCGTCCACAGGGAATCGCGGACCCAGTTTGCCTTTGGTGCGAATCAGAGGTCCAGTTACGCGCTCACCTTTTTTAGGCTCGGCGTAGGTTTCCTCGATGGCACGCACAATAAGCGAGCGAATGGATGCGCCCGAGCTTTCGGCGCGCTGGCGCAGCCGATCGTGCAGCGGCTCAGGAATATCGACGGTAGTTCGGACGGGCATGACATAATTATGTCACGAAACGGCGCCGGCCACCTCCAACGCCGCGGTCTCTTCCGGACTCAGCTTCAACTGCGCTGCATCGATATTCTCTTCCAAATGCGACCCCTTCGACGTGCCCGGAATCGGCAGCATTACTGGCGACTTCTGTAGCAGCCACGCCAGCGAAAGCTGCGCCACGCTGACTCCGCGCGCCGTCGCAATCCGGCTCAGCGCCTGCGCCGCCGGATGCTCCGCCTTGAGCATCTTGCCGCCGGCCATCGGGTACCAGGGCAGGAAGCCGATGCCGTGTTGCTCGCAGTAAGTTAGCGTTTCCTCATGCCGCCGATCTGCCAGACTGTATCGATTCTGGACAGTCACTACCTCCACGATTTCCTTGGCAGCCTCAATCTCCGCTGGCGTCACCTCGCTCAAGCCGATGTGGCGAATCTTGCCCTGCTCCTGCATCCGCTTCAGCGCGCCGAGCGACTCCTCGAGCGGGGTCCTCGGGTCGATGCGGTGCAATTGGTAGAGATCGATTCGCTCCAGCTTCAGGCGGCGCAGGCTCATCTCGACACACTGGATGAGGTACCCGGCGCGCCCCACGTACTCCGTCTTCGCCGGACCCTGGCGCGTGATTCCGCCCTTGGTGGCGATGACCACTCCAGCGTGGTACGGCGCAAGCGCCTCGCCGATCAGCCGCTCGGCAATTTCCGGCCCGTACGCGTCGGCCGTGTCGATGAGCGTTACGGCCAGCTCAACGGCTCTGCGCAGCACTCGCTTGGCTGCTTCCGGGTCTGAAGGTTCGCCCCACGCGCCATCGCCCACCAGGCGCATGGTTCCGTAGCCAAGCCGATGAACAGGCAAATCGCCGCCAATCGAAAATGTGCCGCTAGCGGCTGCGTTGGGAGTCTTTGAGTCCATAACGGATACAATTCTATCCGTCGCAACAACGTGGGCCACAACCCGATGCGACGGTCGGCCGGGAACCGCGCATCGGCTGGCTGCGTATCTTCAACCCAGAGCAGACGCAAGGAATACAGCAAGGAGAGCCAGCCATGAGCAGCATTCCATATCCCAATCCGCAAGCCATCTTCTATCAGCAATACGAGGCGGTGCGCCGCGACGAGGTCATCGGCATTCTTCTGGCGCTGTTTCTAGGCGGCTTCGGCGTTCACCACTTCTATTTGCGCAACACCGGCCTGGGCATTCTCTACGTCTGCTTCAGTTGGACGCCGATTCCATGGATTCTCGGTTTTATCGAGTGCTTCTTCATGCCCGGCCGGGTGCGCGAGTTCAACGCCATTCAGGCTGCCGGCATTGCCGCGGCGCTGGGCATTGCGATGCCCGGATGGGGCCAGCCGATGAATGTAACGGTGAACATGCCGCCGCCAGCGCAAGCGAGCCAGGCAGTTCAGGCCGGCACGCTCGTTGCCTGCGCACGCTGTCAGCAGACCAATCCGCCGGGGGCGAGGTTCTGCTCCACGTGCGGCTCGGCGTTGTAGGAACTGAAGGGGAGCTCTGATGACACGACCTATTCGCTTTCGGTGAGTTGCCCAATGAGAAGCTGTTCAAGATACTCTGCCAGCTTAGAAACGTTGAAGTGGCCTTCGTTTCAATGACGGTCCGCATCCTGGAGAGCAGCGTAGTACGGATCTCGATTCTCTCTGATGCGCTCCGGGACGATCTTGCTGCCCGGCAATAGCCTACCCTGCCTCATGCAGAGGAGGTAGTAGCACGCCGCTCTTGCTGTTCTCCCATTCCCTTCGACAAACGGATGTATCCAGTTGAGTCTCCACAGGGCGTAAGCAGGCAAGATAGTAGGATGGGAGAGCAAGTCCCAGTTCTCATGGATGAGTGAGAAGAATCTGTCCATCTCATTTGAGACGTCTTTGAAGTGAGGGGGTAGATGGTTGCCCACATAGATAGGCTCTTCACGGAATCGCCCGCCAAATTGAGCTATATTTGCGACGGCTGCGGCATTCAAAGACCAAAGGGTATATTTGTCGAATGCCTCAATGCCTTTCGCCAATCCTATCTCGATGCAATTTAGCAGGAGGTCATATTGCCGTAGGAGGTTTTGCTCTTGAACCTTGGCATACAGTTCCGGATTATCACTTTCCCTTACGCTCATAACCGGCTCCGGCCGATTCTAGTTTTGCTCACTGGTCGCCGGAAAAAGCCGTATGCTTTGAGACGCCTGGCGGACGCTGTCCTTCGTGATTCGATCCGAATTCAGTGAGTTGCCGAACGCAAAGCTAATCCGCTGTTCGCGCAGCTCGTCATCCGTTACGACTCTGTCTCGCGACTCGCGAAGAAGCTGTAGCAAAACGTCATTTGCCTGAACGACACCAAGAAACTGTTTCCGATCTGCCATACGCTGCCTCCCTTAGGCCCGCCGTCCGGTTGCCACATCAAAACCCATTTCGACACGATGCTGTTCAGCAGGTCGCCCGCTTGTTTACGAACAATATGACCTCTCAATGAGAGCAATCGTGAGCGCGCTCCTGACAACTCAATGTTTGCAGCTCCTTAGAAGGAGCCGACATCTTTCGTTCACAGCCCTACATATTCGCATGTCCCGAGCGCATGGACTCGTTGAACTGCGGCTTGGTAAAGTTCAGCGCGGCTTCAAGCGCGGCCTGGTACTCCGGCGCTTGCTCCAGCAACTTCGGCGTGGCTGCGGCAAACTCGCCGTCCAGCAGCATCAGCCCCTCGCCGGCTTTATCTCCGGCCATGCGCAATAGATCCTCTTCCGTCGTGTTCAGATATTGCGCGTCCCTGGGGTCGGCGATCCAAACCGGCTTGCTCTCGCCCAGCACGCCGGAGAGCCAATAGACCTTGCGCAAAAGGTATTTGAGCCGTTCCGCATCGTCGGTCTCGGTAAACAGAAACTTCTTTTGCCAGCGGCTGTAGTAGCGCGTGGTCACGGGAACCGGCTGCCGGTTGCCGGACTTGATGAACTCAAGCTGGCCCAGATCCACCGTCTTGCGCACCGCGTTGTAGACGAATGTCTCCGCGTAAGGCTGCTCCATCGATGGCACAATCTCCGCAAACGTCAGCGTCACCGCGGCGGCAATCTTGGCGTGCAAATTGTGCGCGCCGCCGTCGGCCAGGTGAATCTCGCCGTGAACGATATACGTGTCCGCGCCGGAAACCGATGTGTGGAACGGCCATTGAAACTGCCCAAACTCGACCGGCAGACCGCCCAGCGTGACGTAGCACTCGGGCCGCGGATTACGCAGCCGCTTGGCTTCGCCGGCAAGGTGAGCTGCCATTGCGGGCAGCAGGTCCGGCTTGTCGAATTCAAATGCCTCGCTCAATTCCAGGCGAAGAGTGCGGCCGGCAAAGTCAGAAGCCGGCAGGCCGATTTGAAACAACGCCGTAGGCCGGCCGTGAAAGTCGCTACCCTCGGCGGTGGACACCAGAACGAGTCCAGCTTGTTCAGCGGCAGCCTGCACGGAGGATACGAGATTGGATTTTAATTCAGCAGTCATTCGCGGGGAATCCTGGGTTGGAAGATCGGTGCGTCTTCATTCTATTGCATTCCGGGGCACGACATAGCCGGCATACTCCTCTGTGACAGAACCGGCTACCAGACTTCCAGCCGGAAATCGCGGTATTCGCGAATCAACTCAAAGTCCGCGCGGTTGCTGGTAATCACCTGGGCGCCGTGTGATCGCGCGGTCAGAGCGATAAGCAGATCGAAGTGCAGATCGCGCAATTTCTTAGGCTCATACCCCTTGTCCGCGCAGATCTTTCCCAGAATTTTGCCGGATTCTAGCCAGTTCTTCTCCGTTGGCGTCAGGATGGTAAGACTCTTTTCGAGGTTGCTTACAAGCTTCCGCTCCTCAGCGCGGGTAGCTCCGCGCCATAGCTCAGCCAGCACCACGGAACTGAGCCGTACCAAGCCAGCGACCTCGGCCATGCGCTGAGAATGGCGTGCTGCCCGCTGATTGTCGATCAGCACGGAGGTGTCGAAGATCACAAGCTCACTCATCGAGGCCCGCGAAAGTCAGCTTGCCCGCATGCTTCTTCATCAGCTCTTTGAATCGCTTAAGCGCGACAATCTCCTTGAGCGCCACATGCACGGCTTCGGTGCGGGATTTTACTCCCATAAGGCGCACGGCCTCATCCGCCAACTTCGTGTCCAGCCGAATCGATGTAAGAGTGCCTGGCATGTTTTTCTCCTGATGTATACACGAGTATCGCATTCCATATATACAAATGTCAAGGCAGCTCTCAAGAAGCGGAACCGAAATCTTCACGTTCGGCAAGCTGCCAGTCTGCGACGGAAGACCAGTCAGGTCCCCCTGCCAAGCGCCGCATTTACAATGTCAATTGTGCCGACCGAACCTTCCTCGCCGATCATTCTCGCCGAAAACCTGACCAAGGTTTATCAGGCGGGCCGGCTTCAGGTCACCGCGGTGCGCGGCGTTTCGCTGGCCGTCGAGCGCGGCGAGTTTGTGGCCATCGTCGGCCCCTCGGGCTCGGGCAAGTCCACCCTGTTTTACCTGCTGGGCGGGCTCACCCAGGCCACGCATGGGCGAGTGGTGATTGACGGCATCGATTTTGCCGCCCTCAGCGACGCCGAGCGAACCCGCTTGCGCAAACGCCGCATCGGCTTCGTCTTCCAGAAGTTCAATCTGTTGCCCACCCTCTCGGCCATGGGCAACATCGAGATCGCCTGGGCCGTCAGCGGCCGAAAAGGTCCCGTCGACTTGAGCTACCTCGACCATCTCAGCAAGCTTCTTTCGATAGAGGGCCGGCTTCAGCACCGTCCCTCCGAGCTGAGCGGCGGCGAGCAACAGCGCGTGGCTATTGCGCGCGCGCTTATCACCCGCCCGGCCATTGTGCTGGCCGACGAACCCACAGGCAATCTGGATACAAAGAACTCCGAAGCGGTGCTCGAGATGCTGCTCAAGTCCAACCGGGAGCTGGGCCAGACCACTTTGATGATTACCCATAATCCCGAGGCCGCCTCCATCGCCAGCCGGATTCTGTACATGCGCGACGGCGAGATTGTGCGCGAGGAGAGAGGTTCGCGAGCCGCTATTGCCGCGCCGGCCACAACCGCAGCTATACCGGCCGGGTCCGCTGGCCTTTGATTGTCCGCAACGCCGTTTGACCGCGTTTTGGGAGCCCGGTATACTCTAGCTTGCACTATGCGGGAGTAGCTCAGTGGTAGAGCATCGCCTTGCCAAGGCGAGGGTCGCGAGTTCAAATCTCGTCTCCCGCTCCATTCCACTCCGCCGCGGCGGAC
>CAZSVJ010000195.1:0-7122 GCA_964610185.1 uncultured Occallatibacter sp.
CCAGCCATTCCCGCGCGACCAGAACATTTTTTTTCCATTGGCTTCTGTCCTGGTCAGATAACTTGAATCCCGAAAATAAAGGTGCTCCTTAGGGTCATAGAGGCGGTCGGAGGTCTTGGCCCACTCCTGGTCGAGATAGTCGATGTATTTTCTGTCGCCGGTCGCGGCATACATGCGCGACCATACGGGAGGCGCCATAAAAAGCGCATCGCACCACCACCATGCAATCTCCTTTCCGGGGATTGCGGACCCGCGCGGCGCATCGAGAATCGCATCTAACTCGGTCTGCGCCGGCTGGATCATCGTGGGGTCCTTCTTCATGAGATAGAACTCCAGATAAGTCTGGGCCACGCTTTGATCGTCCGCATTGGGAAGATGAGATCTCAGCTTCCAGTCGAACTTCCGGCTCATGGCCATCATGGCGTCGCGATACTTGGGGTCGCCGAGCGAATCCGAAGCTGCCATGAATCCGGAGTAGAGAACGCTCCACGTCCAGATGCGATCGAAGTAGGGCTGAGATATTGCCAGTTGCCAGTCGGCAACTTTGCGCATCGCCTTGGCCACGACGGCGGGCTTTATCGAATAGGAAAGATCCTTTGCGATGGGGCCCGGATCGTCGGGCGCGTCGCCGAAATGCCGCGCTTCATTGGTGGCGATGTTCTGTAGCTCTTTTGGCGTTGGCTGATGCTGTGCGGTCGCGGACTGCCTTGGGGCAAGCGCGCAGATGACGGCGAGAACGGCGAGCACTAAGACCTTTCGAGCGATTGACATGCGATTCCTCACATTCGGATTCTAATCAATGCCAGTGCCGAATGACGAGATGCTATGCGCCATGCGGGCGTAACCTTCAAAAAGTTGTGGGTCCGCAAACATTCTTGGTTCTTATTGAAAACAATTTAACGAGAAGCAGTTGAACGGTGACTTCAGGCCGATCCGCAGACGAGTCCAGCAAAATCCACGTCGCTCATTCAAAACGAGCGAACGAGGGTTGAAGAATGATTGGGAACCACCTTCAACTGGATATCTCCTGGCGCCAGCCCCGGCACCGCGGCATGAATGTAGACGGCTCCCGAGGAGGCAGTTGCGCGAACGACGGCGATGGCCCTGCCGGAGTAGAGATGGTGCCGCGGCAGGAGAAACGATTCGTGGTCCAGAATGCTACCGTTATCTGTTGCTACGATCTCAGCCGGGCCCGACACAGTGAAGTTGACTTCGCCCGACTCATTGGGCGCGCGCACGCCCGCCTCGTCCACCGCAGTCGCCGACACGGTGATCACGTCGCGTTCGGTGGGCGATATCGTCCTGCGCTCCGCCGACAGAAGGATGCGCGCCGCCTTCCCCGCGGTGTGAAGCTCGTCTTCGGCAACCTTGAGGCCGTGATTGAAAGCCACAGCCTTCAACGACCCCGGCGCAAAAGGCACGGACCAGGCAAGCGGAGAGGCGTCAGGGTGAAGCTTTTGCCTTCCCAGAGATTGGCCGTTGAGCAGTAAGTCGACCTCTTCGCAATTGGTATAAACCTCGACAGATTCGGAGTGCGCGGCGGTGTTGCGCGGCGTCCAGTCCAACTGCAAAGTTTCTTGCGCTCCGGGCGGGATCGATTCGTATCCGGGATCGATGGCGGCCCGCTCGGCCGGGGCCACGCGCCGGGCAATGTGCACATTGGGCGCGTCCGACCACCAGCTCTCGCGTTCCAATGCGCGCGGGTGAGGCAGCGCCGTGCGATCGAGCAGGCCATCGGTGCGACTGATCAGCGGCCAGGTCCCGGATTCGCCTAGGTAATCGATCCCGGCCCACAGAAACTGGCCGGAGTAGGCCGCGTGATCGCGCAGTGCAAGCCAGGGGCCGTTGCCCTGCGTGTTCTCGGTTCCCAGAATCTTGCGCGATGGCTTCTGGTCGTGAGCGGCCAGGATCTCGTTTTCACGATAGTTCTGTCCCACCACATCGAGCATATCCGCCAGCCCATTGTCGTAGTCGTGGCTCACGTTGGGGCGAAACAGAGCCTGAGTGACGGGGCGCGTTGGATCGTTTTCGTGGAATACGGAAATCAGCCGGGCAAGAATGCCGTGCGCCAGTTCAGCTTTCGGCGTGTCGTGAATCTCGTTGCCGGCGCTCCACAGGATGATGCTGGGATGATTGCGGTCGCGGTGGACGGTGTCGCGCGCGTCGATCGAAGACCACTGGTCGAAGTAAAGGTGGTAGTCGTAGGGATTCTTGCCGACAGTCCAGCAATCGAACATCTCGTCCATGACCAGAAAGCCCAGCCTGTCGCAGAGGTCGAGAAACTCCGGCGAGGGCGGGTTGTGTGCAGTCCGAATGGCATTCACTCCGAGCGCGCGCAGAGCCAGCAAGCGGCGCTCGTAGATTGCGATGGGCACGGCGATTCCGAACGCCCCGCCATCGGAATGGATCGCCGCTCCCTTGATCTTGAAGTTGCGGCCATTGAGCCAGAAGCCCGTATCTGCGTCGAAATGAAATTCGCGGATGCCGAATTGGGCCTCTTCATCGTCGGAGACCGTTAGGAGCTTCGTGGCTGTCGCCGCGGCCCTGACCCGCACGACCGCGCGATATAGCGAAGGATGCTCGATATCCCAGAGATGCGGATTCAGAAGGGAAATCTCCGCCGAGAACGAAGCCTGCGCCCCTTGTGCGATAGCCTGCTCCGGCGTTACAAAGGAACCGGCCGGCTTCCCATCGGGCCCGGTCAACGTGACCTCCAGAGCGGCCGTTTCAGGCGCAGTCGAGTCGTTGACCACTGCGCTCTTAACGCTGACCGTGGCCTTGCCCGCGGCCGCAACCGGCGTTGTGATAAATGTGCTCCACGGCTCCAGGTGCACACTCCGCATCAGCACCAGCCGGACGGGTCGATAGATGCCTCCGCCCTCGTACCAGCGCGATGCCGGCTGCTGAGATGTATCGCAGCGGACCGCAATCACGTTGTGCGCGGAGGCGCCGAAGTGCACATGGCCGGTCAGATCGTAGTAGAAGCTCACAAACCCGTTGGGGCGATGGCCCAAGTGGAAGCCGTTGATCCAGACGTCGCTGTTGGCCATTACTCCGTCGAAGACGACATACACGCGGCGATCCGAATCTTTAGCGGGCAACGAGAACGTCTTGCGATACCAGGCGATTCCGGCCGGAAAGAACCCGCCCCCCGGCCCGCTGGGATTGGCTCTCTCGACAGGGCCGGCGATGCTCCAGTCATGCGGAACCGCGAGGGTGTGCCAAGCAGAATCGTTAAAGTCGGGCTGTTCTGCGCTGCTCGCGTCGCCCTGAAGAAACTCCCATTGAGGATTGAAGTCAACCACAATCCGCGCCGGACTTTGAGCAGAGAGGGCAAGCGTGGCCAAAGCCGAGAAGGTGAGCGCTGCCAACAGTCGAGGGTTCCTGAAGGCTGTCATCATCCACTGATCCTTGCCATTTGCATCGCCATAGTTTCACAAAGCCAGATTCCGATATTAAAATCATTTCGATAGGAAATGCAATTCTATCCAGAAATCCGGCGGTCGAAAAGCCAGATGCTTCACGATGCAAATTCTGAGTTGAAAGGGAACTTATGCGTATTTGCTTTCTCTTGAAAGTTCGCTCCGAGAGATTGGAGGAGTACAAGAGGCAACATGCGCACGTGTGGCCCGAAATGCTTGACGCGCTCAGAGAAACCGGCTGGCGCAACTACTCGATCTTCCTCAGGCCAGACGGCCTGCTGGTCGGCTACGTTGAGGTGGAGGACTTTGAGAAATGCCGCGCCGAGATGAAGAAGTACGAGGTCAACGGGCGATGGCAGGCGCAGATGTCTGCTTTTTTTGAACCCATGCCGGGAGGCGCGGACGACAACATGGTCCCGCTTGAAGAGATCTTTCATCTGGACTAACCTTGGCCACGGCCCACAATTGAAGAACGCAGTCCTGGCATGCGTTCTTTCCCTGGAATAGCAACGCAAGTGTTAGCATCAATTCCCGTGACGCTTAAGGAGTCAATTATGAGAATGCCCATGATGCCGATGATCGCGGTGCTGGTTGTAACAAGTGCTTCTTTGGTGCATGCGAGTGCTGCGAAGCCGGCCAGGCGATGTGTGGTCACTGACTTTGGCGCGCTCAGCGATGGAAAGACTGTCAACACCAAGTCGATCCAATCGGCTATCGACAAATGCTTCTCGTCCGGGGGCGGCGTCGTTGTGATTCCGCAAGGAACCTTTCTCAGCGGCGCAATTTTCTTGAAGCAGGGCGTGAACCTGTTGGTCGAGAAGGATGGCGTATTGAAGGGGACGGCCAACATCGACGACTATCCGATGATTCCAACGCGGTGGGAGGGCAAGGAAGAGCCGTGGACCTCTGCCTTCATCAATGCCGAGGGGCTGACGGATATTGAAATCTCCGGCGAGGGGACGATCGACGGCTCGGGCGAGGAGTGGGTGCAGAACAATCCGTATCGCCGTCCTCCGCCACTCCCGCCAGGAACTGTCCCGTCCGCTGTTTCGCTTCCGCCTCCGGGCCCCCCGCGTCGCGGCCGGCCCAGGCTGATTGGAATTCAGAACTCCAAGCGAGTGCGTATCACGGGCCTGAATCTGCACAACCAGGCTGTCTGGTGCCTCTTCATTCTCTACTCCGAAGAGGTGCTGGCGGAGAATCTGCGCATCACGGCCGAGCACAATATTCCGAGTTCCGACGGCATCGACATCGATTCATCGAAGCGCGTGCGCATCAACAACGTGTACATCGACGTGGATGACGATTGCATCTCTATCAAGTCCGGCAAAGACGAGGACGGGCTTCGCGTCAACCGCCCATCGGAGGATATTCTCATTGAGAATTCGCACTTCGCTTACGGCCATGGCGGAGTGGCGATGGGCAGCGAAACATCGGGCGGAATCCGCAATGTTGAAGTGCGCAACTGCATTTCGGACTCCGGGAACTGGGCGCCGATTCGATTCAAGACACAGCCTAGCCGCGGCGGCGTGGTGGAAAACATCACCTATCGCGATATGAAGCTTCATGAGACCAAGCAGGCATTTGAGTTCAACCTGGAATGGCGCATGGTGCCGCCGATCGCCCCGCCCGCCAAGGTGCTCCCGATCGTCAGAAACGTGAAGATCGTCAACGTTTCGGGAGACGTTCAGTCCGTCGGCATCATCCACGGGCTTGCGGATAGCCCGATTCAGGGGGTTACATTCGAGAACTGCAAGATCGTCGCGGAGAAAGGCTTCAAGATTGAGCACGCGCGCAATGTAGACCTGAAAGGGTTGACGTTGGACGTGAAAGAGGGCGACGCAATTACAAAGACGGATGTGGAGTAAGTGGGATCCTTCTCCTGTAGGGAGATTGGATAATAGCCCAGGACAAGTCCGCCGCGGTCCGCCGCGGCGGACAGTCCTGGGTCAGTGTTCAACAATAGCTCCGTCCCGTAGGGACGGGGCGAAATCTGCCCAAGAAGCACTTCTCAATGAAATCAGCCATTTGCGACCTCGTTGGAAAGCAGGCTCTCGCCAGGGCACGAGTTCAAGCGTGCCAAAAAGGGCCGAGAAACGACTGGGCTTTACAGTGCAACCGAAATTTGGCAGCCATTTTTGAAACACGCTCTGCGACGGGCTGCTCTCCGCGGCATGGTCCTTCGCACTCAGTCGCGATTAGCGGACGACGATCACGCGCGTCTCGTATGGTTGCAGCGGCAGCGGCACGCCCAGGCCCGCGCCATTATTCCGAATAGGCTGCAATGGGGTTATTGTCCCCGTTTGCGGGTCCCACGTCTCCGCGGTCTTTCCTTTGCTCAACAGCCAAACGCCGTGATCCCACATGTCCGCACTTTCATTAAAGAAAAGGTACACATCGGCGTCCTTCCATCTGCGCTTCATCACGCGGAGGGAACTGGTGGGTATCTCGGGCGCGACGATCGGCGCAATAACAGCGGCTTTGAGCGCCGCGATCACCTCGATAGGTATGACCTGCGGCTGCGGCGGCATTGCCGGCGGCGCGGCGGGCGGCGTGGGAGTGGATGACAGCCCTACATTCACAACGGCTGCCCAGGAGAAGTCCGCCGGCGATGCGGGCGCTGAGTTGCGAATAGTTCGGTCGGAGATCAGAGTGGGCGCGCCGCCAAGAAAGAGCACCTTGCCGCCTCCGTGCGCGAAGGTCTCCAGCCGTGCCAGCATGTCGGCGGAGATGACCTGTGGCGCGGGCAGAATCACCGTGCGATAGCGGTTCCCGCTGAGCGTCTCAAAGCTGCCGGGGAGAGCCTTGAGGTTGTGCGCCAGCGCATCCTCGTCGACGATGTCGAAATCGATCTGGTGCTCGCTCAACAGCCTCTCGGTCGACACAAACTGCGTATCTGAAACATCGTTGCCCAGCCACATGGAGCTGGACGGAAGGAAGAGCGCGACGGATGCATCGGGGCGGCCCATGGCCATCAGATAACTCATGCGGCGGACATAAGCCATGAGATCGGGAAAGCTGGGCTGACCCATGTACCCTGACGGCGGCTTGGGACCCGCCGAGGTAGCTGGAAAATACATCGTCTCAATTTGGTTTACGCCGCGCACAAACTGCTCATTGAGGATGTAGCGAGCCATTTCGACATCGGGCGCGGGACGGTAGGCGGCAAAGCTCTCGGTAAACGCGCGGGGCCTGCCATAAACATGGGCGACTGAGCTGGCGAGCCGCGGATAATCCGAGATCGTGTCTTTCCAGATCTGATGCCAGATGGCGTCGATGCCAGGTACTTCGACTGAACGCATATCGCGAAAAAACGATCCCTCGCTGCGAGTCAGCTCCATCTCCAGCTCTTCGTGATTCAGGTGCACCTGATACTCCAAATGGTTGGCCGCGCACCAATCCCCTTGCGGTTTGAAGAAACCGGCGGCAAACATTTGCGAGAAGACATCGTAGTAATCGGCTTTGATGCGGGCCTGCTCAGGGGTGAGATGAATGGCGAGAACCGGCTCGCGGCGGGAAGGCGTGTATGCAAACAGAGCGGTATAGGGCTGCACATCGTAGCCCTTGATCTGGCGAAACCGCTCGAAGAACTTTGGCGTCCAGGGCAGGCCGCTGATGGAGTAATCGGGCTCGTCGCCGCGAAAACCCATGATCGTCTTGCCGAACTCGTCGCCGACAGCTTGCTTGTACTGCTCGTGCG
>CAZSVJ010000196.1:0-7104 GCA_964610185.1 uncultured Occallatibacter sp.
ATTCACCAGATGGCGGAGGAGGGAGTCACCGTCTTTGTGACCACGCACTATATGGAGGAGGCGGAATACTGCAATCGTCTCGCATTGATCTTTCGCGGCAAAATCGTTGCTCTCGGCACGCCCTCGGAGTTGAAGCGCGATTCGATGAAAGGCGATTTGCTGCTGATTGAGTGCGAGCCGCTGGGCAAGGCCGTTGAAGTGCTGCAAGCTGCGCCCGGCGTGATGGATGCCGCGGTGTTTGGCAACGCTCTGCACTTGGTTGTGCCCGCGGCGGACGATGCAATACCGCGAATTGAGAAATACCTTGCGGACAACGGAGTTGCCATTGGTCGAATTGAAAAAATACGTCCGAGCTTGGAGGATGTTTTTGTTTCTCTCACCACCGCGAGCAATGCGAGCGAGGAGAACAAAGCATGAGCTTCACGCGAATGCTGGCGGTGGCCAGAAAAGAAGTGATTCAGATCGTCCGCGATTCGCGCAGCCTGGGCATTGTGGTCGTCATGCCGGTGACGCTGATGCTGTTGTTCGGCTACGGAGTAAACCTCGATCTCAGAGGCCTGCCGGTTTATGTGTTCGACCGCGACGGAAGCCAGCAGAGTCAGGATCTGCTGAAGCGCTTCCAGGCCAGCGAGTATTTCACGGTTGCGCGCGTGGTGAAAAGCTATCCCGCAATTACAAGGGCGCTCGATGACGGCCATGCCAAGATGGCGATTGTGATTCCGTGGGATTTTTCTTCACGATTGGCAAGCGGCAGTCCGGTTCAGGTGCAGGCGCTTGTCGATGGCACCGATGACAACACGGCCAATGTCCTCATCGGCTATGCGCAGGGTGTCGTGCAAAGATATTCAGCGGACATCCAGCTCGACTGGCTTCGCCGGAATGGCCAGTCGATTCAGCCTGCCGGGGTGAGCGTGCAGACCCGCACCTGGTACAACGAGGATCTCGAAAGCAGCGCGTTCATCGTCCCAGGCGTGCTCGCGCTAGTGATGTCGGTGATTGGCGCATTCCTGACTTCGCTGACCATCGCGCGCGAGTGGGAACGCGGATCGATGGAGCAGTTGATATCGACTCCGGTGAGCGCGATGGAAATCATGCTGGGCAAGCTGGCGCCTTACTTCGTTCTCGGAATGTTCGACGTAATTGTTTGCGCGGCGATTGCGATCTACTGGTTCCGCGTGCCGTTTCGCGGCTCGTATGTCACGCTGCTGGTCAGTTCCGCGTTGTTTCTTGTGGTTGTGCTTTCGCTTGGGTTCTTCATTTCGGTGCTGGCAAAGAGCCAGTTTGCGGCGAGCCAGATCGCGCTGCTGGTGACGTTTCTGCCGGCGTTTCTGCTCTCGGGATTTCTGTTTTCAATCGACCAGATGCCGGTTGTTCTGCAATGGATCACGCGCATTCTTCCGGCTCGTTATTACGTTTCAGTGTTGAAGCAGATCTTTCTCAAGGGAACACCGGCGGCAATGCTCTCAGCGGATTTGATACCGCTGGTTGTCTTCGCGTTTGTGCTGGCGCTGCTGGCTACAAATGCATTCCACAAGAGACTTGACTAGGGGGAAATGTATGTTTGGGCGCTTGAAGCAGATGTTGATCAAGGAATTCATCCAGGTTTTCCGCGACAAGCGGACGCGCTTCCTGCTGTTCGGTCCGCCGATTATCCAGATGGTGATTTTTGGATACGCCGCCACGTACGAAATCCATCATGTTGCGACGGTGGTGCTGGATCTGGATCATAGCCAGGAGAGCCGCGATTTGATCTCGCGCTTTACTTCGAGTCCATATTTCGATGTGCGGCGTCAACTGACCGACTCGCGCCAGATTCGCGATTCGATCGATCGAGGGCAGGCGACCGTCGGCCTTGAGATCGATGCCGGGTTTGCCCAGAAGCTGCGCAGCGGCCAGACCGCGCCGCTGCAAGTGATTGTGGATGCGGCTAACTCAAATACCGCGCTGATCGCTTCCGGATACATCTCGCAGATCGCGCTCGGCTTTGCACACGACTATCAGATAGATCGCATTGCCCGGATTGCGCCGCAGTTGATTGAAGCGATTCCATCGGTCGAGCTTGAACAGCGGCCGTGGTACAACCCCAATTTGAGCAGCCGCTGGTTTTTCATTCCAGGAATTGTCGGTAGCCTGACGCTGGTGCTGGTGATTACGCTGACCGCGTTTGCGGTGGTTCGCGAGCGGGAGATCGGCACGCTCGAACAGATCATGGTGACGCCGATCCGACCGGCCGAGTTCATTCTGGGCAAGACGCTGCCCTTCTTTTTGATTGGCCTCTTCGATGTGTCGCTGATCGCAGTGGTCGGGACGCTTTGGTTTCAGGTTCCGTTTCGCGGTCATCTTTACGTATTGTTAACGGGCTCGGTCCTATTCCTGTTGTGCATGCTGGGCGTGGGCCTGCTTATTTCAACAGTCTCGTCGACGCAGCAACAGGCAATGGTGACGGCTTTCTTCTTCATCATGCCGGCGATCAGCTTCTCCGGATTTGGATTTCCGATCAGCACCATGCCGCAGTGGATGCAGTATTGCAGCTATGCGATTCCACTGCGCTATTTCTTGATAGTGCTTCGCGGCACCTATTTAAAAGGCGTGGGGATGGACATCCTGTGGCCTCAGATGGCAGCTATGGCAGCACTCGGGTTCGGCTTGCTGACGATTGCGATTCTGCGTTTTCATAAGGCGCTGGATTGAGGGAAATCGGATCGGGTTTAAACAGGATTGGCGGGGGCTTCGCAGCGTGAATCAGGGCTCTAGACGCCGATCTGCCAGCCTTGCGGGGCAGGCGCTAAACTAGAGCCTCCAGCGGCATTGCCCTCATTGGTGTTACTTTACCTCTTGGCCGCCTTCTGTGAGCGCTAACGAGCGGAATAGGCGAATCAGGCCCCAAGAATGACCAGAAACAAACTGTCCGCAGGGTCCGGCGCCTGTTTCCTGGAGCAGATGGAAGAGTTCGGGAGCTGTATTTCAATGATGGAATTTCACATTTCGCGGAACGCGCGGGAACGCTACCAGTTCGCGGAGACCCTCTTCTCTTACAACGGCAACGTTGTTTTCGCCAATATGGCGGCGTGCCGGGAGTTCGCGCACCGCATGAACCAGGTGCGCGAGGTTGAAAAGCATCCCGAGTTGGCGGTTCATGCCGGAGCGTTGTATGCAATGGGCCTAATCGATGAGGCCAGCCACGTTCTGATCGCAAGCTACCGGAAGCAGTTCGATCGCGAGGTAATGACCAGCGCACTCGACTGGTTTTCGTCCCAGGTTGGCGCCGAGGCGCTGGACAAGATGCTTCTGATGTTTGTGGAGCATTTTCCGGGTGCGAGCATCATTCGCGGCCTTGAGACGCCGCGGCAATGGCTGGCGGGAGCCACGGATGGGACTCCGCATCGGGCTGCCGCGCTGGAAGAGCTGCTGCTGCTGTGGACCGCAAACCGCAACGAGGCATTCAAGCCCTTCGAGGAGCTTTTCGAGGAAAAGACGCTGGCCGAAAAGACTGTTTACCGACAGGTGGCGCAACAGTTTCCGAACTACTTTGCGACTCGGCCGCTGATTCCGCTGGAAGGCGCGAAGGCTGTCAACCTGCTGGAGCTTTTGCGGGCTCCGGCGGTGGGGTCGCCGCGCTCGCTACGCGACCAGCTTGCGCTGATACGCAAGCTTTGGAAGCCGCTGCTGGGCGAGAGCATGGAGCGCTTGCTCGAGATTGCCACAGAAATTCTTCACGAGGAAGAGCTGGCCATCTGGATGCAATTCAATCCGCCCGCAGCTCAGGCTCGCGCCGCGGCCGAGCGCCGCCGGCAGAGCGGCCAGCAGCAGTGGCCCTCCATCGTCAGCCATTCGGAGGTGCCGGTTTTCGGCGATCCGGCCCACGAATACGAGAAGTTCAGCGCCGACACGGCCTGGATGCCGAACACCGTCCTCATCGCGAAAAGCACTTATGTCTGGCTTGCGCAACTGAGCAAACAATACGGCCGGCGAATTGCCCGTCTGGATGAAATTCCCGACGAGGAGCTGGCAACGCTGGCGCGGCGCGGGCTCAATTCGCTGTGGCTGATCGGCGTGTGGGAGCGGAGCCGCGCGTCGAAGACCATCAAGAAACTGTGCGGCAATGACGACGCGGTCGCTTCGGCCTACTCGCTGTTCGACTACACGATTGCCGAAGATCTGGGCGGCGAGGCCGCATACAACAACCTCCGAGATCGCGCCTACAGGCAGGGCGTGCGGCTGGCCAGCGACATGGTGCCGAACCACATGGGCATCGATTCGCCTTGGGTTGTCGAGCACCCGGATTGGTTCATCTCGCGCCAGGATTCGCCCTATCCCGCCTACAGTTTTAACGGTCCCGATCTCTCGCAAGATGGGCGTGCGGAGATCAAGATTGAGGACCACTACTTCGAGCAGTCGGACGCCGCGGTGGTCTTCCGCCGGCGCGACAACTCGAGCGGCGAAACGCGCTACATCTATCACGGCAACGACGGCACCAGCTTTCCGTGGAACGACACGGCGCAGCTCGACTACCTGAATCCAGCGGTGCGCGAGCAGGTGATTCAGACCATCCTGCATGTGGCGCGGCTGTTTCCCGTGATTCGCTTCGATGCGGCAATGACGCTGGCCAAGCGGCATTTTCATCGCCTGTGGTTCCCAGGGCCGGGATCGAGCGGCTCGATCCCTTCACGCGCGGAATACGGGATGAGCCAGGCGGAATTTGATAAGCATATGCCGCATGAGTTTTGGCGCGAGGTGGTGGATCGAGTAGCCGCCGAGGTTCCCGGAACGCTGCTGCTGGCTGAGGCTTTCTGGCTCATGGAGGGCTACTTCGTCCGCACGCTCGGCATGCATCGCGTTTACAACAGCGCCTTCATGAACATGATGCGCGACGAAGAAAACGCCAAATACCGCTCGGTCATCAAGAATACGCTGGAGTTCGATCCGGACATCATGAAGCGCTACGTGAACTTCATGAGCAACCCGGACGAGCGAACCGCCATAGATCAATTTGGCAAGGGCGATAAGTGCTTCGGAGTGGCGGCGATGATGGCTACGCTGCCCGGCTTGCCGATGTTCGGGCACGGTCAGATCGAGGGATTCACCGAGAAATACGGCATGGAATATCAGCGGCCGCGCTACGACGAAACCCCGGACCACTGGCTTGTGGAACGGCACGAGCGGGAGATCGCTCCGCTGCTGAAGCGGCGATCGCTGTTTGCCGAGAGCAGCAACTTTCTCCTGTACGACTTTTTTCAAAGCTCGGGCCAGGTGGACGAAAACGTCTTTGCCTATTCGAACCGCAACGGCGGCGAGCGCGCCCTGGTGGTTTACAACAATCGCTATGGAACCGCGCACGGCAATCTCGATTATTCCGCGGCCTACGCCGACAAGGGCGCGGGGCAGTTGCGGCAGCAGCGTCTGCGTGAAGGTCTTGGGCTGAGCGGCGATAGCGCGGCTATCCATGCATTTCGCGACTCGCTTACCGGCCTCGAATACCTGCGGCGGGCCTCGGAATTGAACGAGAGTGGCCTTGCGCTCGACCTGCACGCATACCAGTGTCACGTTTTTCTCGATTGGCGAGAGCTGCGGGCTACGGCGGAAAAGCCCTGGGACCGGCTTTGCGATCAACTCAACGGCAGCGGCGTTCCCAACCTGGATGACGCGCTGGTGAATCTGGAGCTGCGCCCGGTGCACACGGCGCTGCGGCTGCAGCTCGATTCGGCCATGGTGCGGTTGCTCGCCGATCTTGCGGAGCACCCTCGAACTATTGCCGGCGGATGGGACAAGAAGGTCGAGCAAGAGCGGACTGAATTCTTCGAGCTGGCGTGGGCGCGCTGCGAAAACTTCCTGCATCTGGCGCAAAGAGCATACGCCTCACGCACGGCTCAGGAACTTGGCACGGCCAACGTACACCAGCCGGACGAGCCGGCAACGCTGGCTCCGGTCTTCCGCGAGCGTCTGCGAGCTGCCATGCGCATTCCCGCAATCGAAGCGCTCTTTCCGGCTCCATGGACTGCTGCCGCGCGTCGCGTGCTTCCCAGTCCGAGTCCGCAGTTCACCGCGACGGCGATGTGGGGACCGGTGCTCGGCTGGTGCGTGCTGGAACTGCTGGCTGAATCGATCGACGCGGAGAACCCGGAGCGCGTGGCGCTGGATCTTTTCGACCGGCTGCGGCTGCGCGAGCCATTTGCTCAGGCCTTCGGCGCGCTTGGATTCGAGGGCGAAGAGAGCTGGCGCGTCGCAGCCCGCATCAAAGTCCTGCTGCTGACTGGCGCGGGAGTGGGCCAGCGGAAAGAGCCGGTGGTTGCCACGGGAGCGTCGCCCGCTGTTGCCGATGCTCCCGAGGATGTGTATGAGTCCACGGCCGCGGAAGCTGAACTGGCGATTCCGGCTTCGGATCCGGTCTCGATTGGGGCCGAGCCGACGGCGTCAGGCGAAGAAAGAGTCGCCATCTCGCCGGATTTGTGGCTTGATCCCGACGTGCGCTGGCTAACCGGGGTCCATGAGGCGGAGGGCCACGCTTACCTGGTTCGCGAGTCGTACGAAGAACTGCTCTGGTGGATGCTGATGCCAGCTCTACTCCGCCTGGCGGGCGAGACCGCTCCAAGCCGCGCAGCCGTCGAGCAGATGAGCAAGACGGTCGAAGAGGCTTTGGAAAAAGCAGAAGCTGCCGGTTATCGAATCGATGCGCTGCTCGGGACGGCCGAAGGAACGAGCGCCGACGAGATTTCAGAGCCGACTGAGAGCCTCCGCGAACAATGTGCGAGGGAGTCGAAGCTGATCGCAGATGATCCGCAGGAAGCAGAGACTCTGGCATGGATTGAGAAGGTTCAAGAGGTCCAAGACATGGACGGCTGGAAATAGCGGCGCGCGCCCGGCGCTCATTTTATCTGTTGGAGTGAAAGGCCGACTCGAACTCATCCTCGTTCATAGCGGCCTGCCATTTGTCCCAACCGCCTGCGACCCGTAGAATCACTGAAGGGCCGACGGCAAGCTGCCCGGAGCGGCAATCTCAACCGATGAGCGAACAGGAAACAGGGACACCTATACAACCGCCGGCGATCTCTCCGGCGTGGATCAGGATCGAACGGGCTCGGCATCCGCAGCGGCCCTACCCCATGG
>CAZSVJ010000197.1:0-7089 GCA_964610185.1 uncultured Occallatibacter sp.
TAGCAGTCGCCAGCACGGCGTGTGTTACTCCTCTTGTCTTCTCAGGTCCACTCTTCAGTGTCTAATGTGAGATTACCATGAATGCGCGGACCGCGTCATGCGCCGCCGAATCGGAAGAGTCGATTGTCGAACCGCTCCTTGATGACTTCGATAATGCGCGCGTGCCGAGCCTCTGGATGCTCCGGGTTCAACAAGTAGTTCCAAGTGTAAGGGGCAATCGCTGACGGAACACGGGCCAAGGGCGACTCCCGCAAGGCAAGCCATGCATCCCCAATCTTCCGCGTGACCTCCTCCTGTAGCTTCCAATCTAATCCCGAAGGAAGCTCCAAAGACTTGATATCCGACGCCACGCCAATTGAGATTCGTAGCAACTGATAAGTGCGCGGAAGAATTCCCTCCGGCTTCACATCCATCAAATGAACCAGCCGCTCGACAATGGCGCCCGCCGGACTCTCAGCCAGGTAAACGACCCTGTTTCCCTCCGTATGCCATCGCGCGGACGTAAAGCGTCCGCCCTCGCCGCTCAAATCGGCATGACTGCTAATCCGCCACAACGTCGTGCACGGGTATGGGGTCTCGAAAACTATGCGAACATCCCTTCGTCAATCTGGATCAGGAAGCCCTGAACGGCGTGCTCTCCGGCTTCAGTTCGCAGCATGGATAGAGCCGTTCTCCCGTCAAAACGGTGCATGTGGGAGAGCAGCCATTTCCGGCCATCCTCGCGATCTCCATAGACCTTGACGGCCAGTTCGTACATGCGAACCACACGGAATAGCCGATCGGACTCTTCAATGTTGAGTGGTTCCCGGCGCTGGCGGCGATGCTTCAATGTCCGAGGAGGGATCACCACCTCCATCAGCTCATTGAGGGAGATTCCGGAATAGGCGGAAAACTCCTCAAACAGAGCGATCGGAACGCCGCGCTCAATATCTCTCCAGCTGAATGCGAAGGCTGGTGACGGTTCCAAGGCGAGTGTGGCAACTTGACTCATATAGACATTATGCCACACTTTGAGCGGCAAAATGTCCGTCAGGTGAAAATAGGCCAAAAGTTCTTCGGGGCACCGGTCAAAAGAGGAAAAGCTAGAAGCTGAAAGCTGTCTTTTACTGCTCCCCTGCCAGCCAATAATCCGCCCGCGCCACAATCCGCGCTCCATAGTCCTGCGCGGTCTTTACCCGGATCGTGTGCAGGCCGGGTGTGGGATCGGAGGGGCTGAAGGTGATGAGATACCGGTTGCGCGCGTGCTTGGCCGCATCCAGCACTCGCGCCTCGAATCCCTTGTCGCCGGTAAATGTGGTGTACTCGCCGCCGCTCATGTGGGCCACCTCTTTGGCCACATTCTTCTTGAATGCCTGCACAAGCATGATGAGCGGCGACATCATATTCATGGTCCGGTTGTCGCCGGAGTCCTTCATGTCGTGAAGCAGCTCTGCGCGCGACGGAGAAAACGACACGCTCAGCACCAGCACGTCCGACCTGCCGATCTTTTGGATTAACTGCTCCGGCTTGGTGTGCTTGCTGCCGTGGTCTCGTTCCTCGCTGATCAGCAGCAGAACCCGGCGATACTCCTTGGGCTGCGTCTCGAGCAAATCGACGGCGTAGCTCACCGTATCCAAAATCGCATCGCCGCCGTTGCCCTGCTGCAGACGCTTGAGCGCCTCGCTCACATCTTCGCCGGAGTGCGTGTAATCCAGCAGCAAATGCGGCTTGGAATCGAAGCCTACCAGCGCCGCCTGGCTCCTGCCGTCGGAGAGAAACATGTCGAGCAGCGGCCCCAGCTTGGCCAGCTTGTCGAATTCAAGCGCGCTCACTCCGCCCTCTTCGACAGCCACCACCAGCGCAACCGGCGCCGTATCCATCTCTTCCTGCACGCGAATCTTTTGCGGGACTCCGTTGTCCTCAAGCACAAAATCGTCCTGTTTCAGCCCGTAGACAATGCCGCCTCCGCGCTTCTCCACCAGCGTAGGCACCAGCACCTCCTGCGCCGTGACGCGCAGCGTGGTTGCGTCAGAATGGCTCGAAGGCAGCGGCAACGGAGGCTCAGCTGGCGGTATTAGCTGCGCAGCGGAAGCGACCGTCAGAGGTGCCACAAGCACAAGCCGGGCAAGGGCAGAAACGTCAATTCTCATCGTCGGGGAACAACTCCATCGAAAGCGGAAAATCGTACGCTAGAGCGGGGCTAAAGTGTTTTGAAAGTGCACGGCTTCAACCCCTGCGGGATCGTTTGAGAATCTTCAATACATCCCTCGGCGGCTAAAGCCGGCAATGTTATCCCCAAAATCGGCACGGCTAAAGCCGTGCCCTTTCAAAACATTCGAAGCGCGATTTCCCTGAGGCTCTTGTCTCTTTTCTTCCGCATTGGAGCCAAGGCCGCCGATCGCTAGCGCAACTGACAACCGATCTCCGCCACCTGATCTCTGTCACACCCGCTTATGCACTTCGCGATCCAGCCTGTCTGTCCAGGCGAGAAAGCTCAACAGCTCCCAGCGCGAGGCCCAAACAAAACCAAGCACCTTTCTTGCGGTCAGCGTCTCCGCCTTCTGGCCGGAGTAAGTCTCGACGCGCCAGCGCAGGTACTCGCTCCGCCAAGGCGTCAGCCGATGGCCGCGCGTCGCATTCCACACGAATCGAATGGGAGCGAGCAAGTTGTGCCTTTCCAAACAAATTATAGTTGGCAGCGCCCCGGTTGATGCGCCATCACATCTTGCTGAACAAGCTGTTTTGAGGCGACTCGAGTTGCGTAATCACGTCTTCGAGCGCCGTTTGCTGGGTCTCCGCTAGAGAGAGCTGCGTGGATACCGTGGCCACATCGGCTTGCATCAGGTTGCTCTGCGCGACGGTCAGCTGAGTTTGATTGCTGGTCACGGCGTCCCCTGCCGCAGTTACCTGCGTTATGGAGTTGTCGATGGTCACGCGCTGCTGCGAAACGTAGTTCATCGCCGTGCCCAGAGCCGTCGTATCGTTTACCGCCTGGGTGGTGTTGACCGTGCCGGTGGAGTAGTCGGCGATCAAGTTATTCAAAGCGCCAAAGACGCTATTGGCGCCGCTGGCCGAGAAGATCTGATTGCCCGGCACGTTGAGCTGAATCTTCTGCCCGTTGGGCGTCTGCAGATAGTTGATGTTCGCGTCGCCGTTGTAGTTGGTGGTGGCCGGCGACGCGATCGTCGAGGTGGAGAAGGGAGCGGTTGAAGTCTGGCCGCCCGCAAAGATGTATTGGCCCTGGTAGCTGGTATTGGCCAGCGACTGCACCTCGTCGAGAATACCGGAAATCTGGCTTCCGATGGACTTCACGTCGGCTGCATTCAGGGTGCCGTTATTGGCGCTGGTAGCCAGAGAGATTGCTTGCGTGAGCTGGGTGACCACCCCGCCCAGCGTCGAATCGGCAACCTGCAACTGGCCTGTAACTACATTCGAGCTCTGCGTGAAAGAATCGTCCTGCTGAATGTTATTGAGCAGCAGAACGTTCTGCCCGGAGCCCACCGGATTCTGGCTCAGCGAATTGATGCTCACGCCGCTCGATAGCTCCACCGTCAACTGTTGTTCGCTCGCCTGAGCCTGATTGAGCGAACCCACCAGGTTCGTAACATAACTCGGATCCACTTGCATTGCATTCCTCCGCTACTAATCCGGATAATTCTTTCGCTTTGCGCGGCTTGCGCCTGCGCCGCAGTTGCCTCATTCATGAAACTGCTGTCTCCACTCCAAGGTTCAATGCCGACTGAATGATTGTGTTCAGCGTGTTGAACATCTGCGAAGCCGCCTGATAGCTGGTCTGCAACGTGGACAGCGCGGAAGCTTCGTCGTTGAGATTCACCTTGGAGAGCGCGTCGTTCTGCGTCTGCAACTGTGTCACCGAGGCAGTCTGCGCCGTATTCTCGTCTTGCACGCTGGAGACGGTCGAGCCCAGCGTGCTCACCAGGTTCGAGTAGTAATCGATAGGGGTCTGGCTGTTGATTACGCTTGGAATTCCATTCAGGGTTTCTCCCGATTGCGCAGAGGCCGCGGTGGTCTGAGTGATGTTCGACGCGCCTGTGGCGCCATACAGGTTCCAGTCGAGGTTCAGCGCTGTCGCTCCGTCGGAGAGCCCGGAAAAGGTTAATCCCCCCACATTTGAAGCCGGGGTAATCAGGTTCCCGGTTATTGCATTGAACGACAGTGTGCCGCTCGCATTGGCCGACGCAACCGGATCGGCTATCACGCTGCCAGCGGTCGCGGTGGCCCCGGCAATCGTCAGCACTCCACCCGTGTTGGTGACCGTGACGCCGGTAATTCCCGCCGTCGTCAGCGCTGCATCCAGCGCCCCCATGTAACCGGTTGCGGGCGGGCCGGCTGTGCCAACCGCTTCTCCGGCAGTCACCGTGGGCGCGGCGATGGTGGCCATGTTAGCGCCTGACTTCCCGGCAATCGTCAGAGTCGTTCCGGGGTTAACTGTCCCACTCGAGCCGAAGTTATAGCTCACCTGATTGGCGACGGCGGTGTTGGCCGCCAGCATCTCCGGCATCGAAATACTGTAACCCCAGGTGTTTGCTCCCAGGTTGGTGTAGGTGATGGTCGCATCGTGGCTTGCGCCCAGCGAATCATAGAGCGTTATATTGCCAGTCGTCACGCCGTTCAACGCGGTCGAGGCATCCAGGTTCTGGGTCACGCTGAAACTCGTTGTCGCTTCCGGCTGGATCAGCGATTGACTGCCGAGATTGTTCATCGCAATCGCATTCGAGTTGTCGCCCGTCCCGCCCCCAAGCCCAGCGGCAGAAATCTGGTTGGGATCGGTCATAACCACGCTCATGCCGGCCGCGCTGCCCGCCACCTGCGTCGGTTCCTTGAAGATGTAGAGCGGGGTAGTCCCCGTGCCAACGACACCGGCTGCATTGGTCCCTGTGCCTTGGTTTCCATCAAGGTCGGTCCCCGAGTTGTTCAGCGCGTTCACACTTGTGGAGATGCTATAGGCCATTTGATCCAGCGAGCCCATCACGCTGGGAATATCGGTGTCGCGGGCCGTCAGGTATCCGCCCAACTGGCCTCCACCACCCGCCAACTGCGCGGTCACATTCGTTGTGCCCACAAAAAAATCTGACGCCCCGCCAACATTCCCGGTCGTCATCTGGAAACTCGACCCGCCGGCGACCAGCAACTGACCCGATGTAGTGGTGATCGAAAGCCCGTTGTTCTCGCTTGTGATCTGGTTGATTCCGATCAACTGCGAGAGCTGGCTCAGGTCCTGCTGCCGCTGGTCCTCCAAAGTTCCCGGATCGGAATTGGGCGAGCTTGACTCAATCTGCTTGTTCACCTGCGCAATGGCGGATGTCAGCGCATTTACCTGACTGGGTATGCCGCCCGCTTCCTGGTTCAACGCCGCGGTTTGCGAGTTCAAACTAGCCGCCGCATTGGAGATGTCGCCCGCAAGCGTGGTCGCCGAAGAAAGCACCTGCTGACGGAACGCGTGGGTGGTTGGGTTGGCTTCGAGCGAAGAGAAAGAGCTGAAGAAGCTGGTAATGTCGCTGCCTATGTCGCCCGCCGACGAAGTGCTGGAACCGGAATCCGGCGTAAACAAGGCCTGCACGCTGTTCAGCGCGGTCAACTGCGCGCCGGATGACGATGCCAACTGTTGCTGCTGGTCAAGCCGCTCGTTCAGCACACGATCCCGCAACGATGTAGGGCCCGTCTGGGTAACTCCGTCTCCGTAAGAGGCCGAGCCGATCTGGATTGGCTGGTTCTCTTTCCAGTTGGGAACCTCCTGCGTGTATCCGGGGGTGTTGGCATTGGCCACGTTGTTGGCCACAATGCTCAGCGCCGACTGATCGGCGTTCAGAGCCCCCGCCATCACGCTGAATGCGCCGTTAATTGTTCCCATGCGTGTTTTCCTTCTGGCCCCACTCCCGCGCCTGCGCTTCGCCATACTCCGAGCGGCCTAGACGCAAGTCCCGCAAACGGCTCATTACTTGCAGATTGGCCCGCGTGGCCTCGAGCACCCTGCCAAACACGGCCATATCCCGCGACGCATCCCGAGCCTGCGCGGCCAGAGCCTGGCGCGCCCGCGCACTCGCAGGCGCCAAATCCCGGTTGAGCGCCTCGCAGGAAAGCGCCAGTTCCTCAAGCCGGTCGGCATCCAGGCAAGCCAATGCCCTGGACGCCTCCCGGACCAGTTCCTTTAGCTCAGGCTGCCTCACAACAATTTGCATCGCCAGATTTCCTTTCCATTCCGCATCCGGTTCCCGTCTGCCCTTTGCAGACGGGATCGAACAATCATTGCGAACTTCCGCCTCGCGGCCCACCGGCAAGGGCCCTCAACGCGCGGCGTCGATCACCTTCCATCGGATTGCCCTTGCTACTTGTCTCCGCCCAGCATGGAGTCCACAACCTTGGATGCCACCGCCGATGCAGGCACATTGTAGGTGCCAGCCGCGAGTGCGGCTTGAACCGAGGCCACCTTGTCTGTGCGCACGTCCGGCTCGGAAGACGCCAGCGAGACTTCGCTTCCGGCACTGCTGAACGTTGCCTGGTCACTTCCCAGGCCGCTACCGCCGACTGCGCTATTGTTCTTGGGTTGCGGCGCTGCCGGCGCCGGCGTCGTTACCCCTAACAGCGATTTCAATCCATCAAGACTATTTCGAATGTCCATAAATGCATTGCTCCTTACTGGGACTATCGGCGGCTCATTTAATCACTGTAGTCATCCAGCCGTTTTGATTACAGTATTACCGTGCAGGATTCCGGTTACCGGCCCGGTTGCGGTCTGGGTACCGGAATGGGAGAGTTCCTTAATAATTTGGTTCGCTATTCCAAATCCTCCATGTTCGCTGAGCGACCGTCCCAATGCTTCCGATGCGAACTCGCCTAGCGCGCCGCCCGAGCCCGAGTCGCTATCGGCGCCCTCATCGTCGCCGGTCAACGAGCTCTTCTGGGTCATGGGCTTCATCAGCTCCTGCATCATCTGCGCTTCGAATTCGTGCGCCGCTTTCACCAGCCTGGGCTGCGGAACGCTTGAAGATTCTGTGCCGGCGGTTGCGGGTAGAGCGGCGATCGATTGCATTCAAGATACCTCCATTACAGAACTTCCAGGTCCGCCTCGAGCGCGCCGGCCGCCTTCAT
>CAZSVJ010000198.1:0-6952 GCA_964610185.1 uncultured Occallatibacter sp.
TACACGCTCGACGAGATTCCCAACGACATTACGCAGAAGACTCCGGCGTGCTTTGAGCCGACGATTGATTACGTGGTGGTCAAGATTCCGAAGTGGCAGTTCGAAAAGTTTCCTGGCTCTGACGACACGCTGGGCCCGCAAATGAAGTCGGTGGGCGAGGTGATGGCGATTGGGCGCACCTTCAAGGAATCGCTGATGAAGGCGGTGCGTTCGCTTGAGACGGGAAAGAAGACGGACAGCGACGCGATGGAGCCGCGCAGGCTGATTCAGAGGCTGGTGACGCCGCAACCGGAGCGGCTCGCCTATATCCGATTTGCGTTTGAACGCGGCATGAGCGTGCGCGAAGTGGCCCGGCTTACCAGCATGGACCCGTGGTTCCTGCATCAGATTCGGGAGATCACGCTGGAGCAGATTCAGATAGCCGCGACCTCGCCGGAGACGATCACAGACGACGAACTGCGGCGTCTGAAGCGCCTTGGCCTGAGCGACCAGCGCATTGCAGCGGAGTGGAAGCTGGAAGGCCACGCCGGCATCAAGCAGGTGAGGGAACTGCGCGAAGGGAAGGGAATCAAGCCGGTTTTCAAACTTGTTGACACCTGCGCCGCGGAGTTCGAATCGATGACTCCGTACCTCTACTCGACCTACGACGAAGAGGACGAGGCGCCGCCGACGTCGAAGCACAAAATCATCATTCTCGGCTCGGGTCCGAACCGCATTGGCCAGGGCATTGAGTTCGATTACTGCTGTTGTCACGCGGCGTTCGCGCTGAAAGAGGACGGCTACGAGACCATCATGGTCAATTGCAATCCAGAGACCGTCTCCACAGACTACGACACCAGCGACCGGCTCTACTTCGAGCCGCTGACGCTTGAAGATGTGCTGGCGGTTTACCACCATGAAGCGCAGTCAGGCGCGGAGATCGGAATGATTGTCCAGTTTGGCGGGCAAACCCCGCTGAACCTGGCGCAGCGGCTGAGGGCGGCAGGCGTGCCCATCATCGGCACCTCACCGGAGTCTATCGACCTGGCGGAAGATCGCAAGCGCTTCGGCAAGCTGCTTGAGGAGCTGGATATTCCGCAGCCTCGCGGCGGTACGGCAACGAGCGTGGAAGAGGCTCTTGCCGTCGGTGAGCGGATTGGCTATCCGGTGCTGGTGCGGCCCAGTTATGTGCTTGGCGGCAGAGCCATGGTCATCTGTTACGACGCCAATGAAGTCCGGCAATACATGACGCAGGCGGTCGAGTATTCCCAGGAGCGGCCGGTGCTTGTCGATCACTTTCTCGAAAGCGCGGTCGAAGTGGACGTTGACGCGCTCTGCGACTCGGAAGATGTGATCGTGGCCGGCATCATGCAGCACATCGAAGAGGCTGGCATCCACAGCGGCGACTCGTCCTGTGTGCTGCCTTCTGTTAGCATCCGGCCAGAGACGCTGGAGACACTGCGCGCTTACACGCGCAAACTTGCTCTGGCTCTAAAGGTGGTTGGGCTGGTTAATCTACAGTTCGCAATTCAGCGCGACGCGGCGGGCGACGATCATGTTTTCGTAATCGAGGTAAACCCGCGCGCTTCCCGCACTGTGCCCTACGTGTCGAAGGCGACAGGCGTCCCGTTGGCCAAGATCGCCGCGCGGCTGATGACCGGCCGCAAACTGCGCGAGCTGCTTCCGGCACAACTTGAGGCGGGCAAAGACCTCGGAACCGGCGAATATTTCTACGTAAAGTCGCCGGTCTTCCCGTGGTCGAAGTTTGCTGGAGTGGATACGGTTCTGGGCCCGGAGATGAAGTCGACCGGCGAGGTGATGGGCGTGGCGGCCAGCTTTGGCGAGGCTTTTGCCAAAGCGCAGCTCTCAGCCGGCCAGGTTCTGCCGCGCGCCGGAACTGTATTCTTCAGCGTAAACGATCACGACAAGCCGGCGGTGCTGGAGCTTGCGCGGCGCTACGTGGAGCTTGGCTTCAAGATTGTTGCCACGGAGGGCACCGCCAACGTGCTTGAGGGCGGAGGCTTGATTGTGGAGCGGGTCTTCAAAGTCGAAGAGGGCCGGCCGAACATTGTGGACCTCATCAAGGGCGATCGCATTCAGCTGATCGTGAATACCCCGCGCGGCCAGGACACCATCTTCGATGAGAAGGCGATTCGCCGGGCCGCGGTTCTAAGGCGGGTCCCGACGATTACCACCATTGCCGCCGCACAGGCCGCTGTCGAGGGGATCGCCGCCATGCAAACGAATCGGACCACGGTGTATGCCTTGCAACAATTGCACGCTGCCACCGGCTCCTGAGGCAAATCAGGACGTTTCGGCGATGTCCTATTTGCTTGATCGAACGCGTCGGATGGCGAGCCACGCGCCAATGGAATAGCCGAATAGAGCCGCGGCCGGCCAGGTGCCAAGGAACGGTCCGTCGTCGTCGATGAGCCCACTGGGCTTGGGAAAACTGAAAAAGGTTCTGGTCAGCTTATCCGTTGCATCGCATTGGAAACACTGGTTGGGTCCTGTCGGCATATCCAGTATCCACAGGCTGATGATGAGCAGCCCGATCAGGCCCAGGAGCCACACGGCCGGCGCCATGTCGTCGGGGTGTAGCCGCGCTACCAAATGGCCTACGATCAATGGAACAAGTATTGACAAGCCGAGAATGAGGGTTTGCGAGATAGCGGGCGGGTTCAGAGCATAGCCGGCCAGCATGAGGGCCAGCCACGAGGCAAGCGCGAAGACGGTGTGGATGAGGAACCAGAGCGCCTGCCGGGGGAGCCTGGACGCGCCCTGTTCCTCTTCTTCCCGATGCATTAAGGACTCCACTGCAAACTCCTCTTAAAGTTCTTTGGTACCGATTATCGTCTATTCAAGATACTGTTTGGCGCAACCGGGGACAATCCCATCTTTGTCTTTGTTGTATCTCAGAAGTTCTTTACAGAAGTGCGCGCTCTAAATGCGGGTCCCCGCCGCGGCGGGCAGGCTTTCGACTCCGCTGTAGAACGCTTCGCTTAGGACGACCACAAATTCGCCGCCTGGGCTCTACAATTAAACCATGCTGATTGAGGGCATTTTTGCAGCGGTTCCTACGCCGTTCTATCCGGACGAGCGGGTCTACTTTCGCAAAATTGAAGCCAATATGGCTCGCTATTCACGCGGCTTGTTGTCGGGAATGGTGGTGCTGGGTTCAACCGGAGAGGCGGTTATGCTCGATGACGCGGAGTCGCGCGACGTATTGCGCGTCGCAGCGGAATCGACGTCTGCAGAAAAGGTCCTGATCGCGGGTGTGGGGCGGGATAGCGTGAAGGCCACCGTGGAGTTGGCTGAGGCGGCAGCCGAGTTCCAATACGATGCGGTTCTGGTCCGCACCCCGACGTACTATGCGCCATTGATGCCGGCGTCGGCAGTTCTGCATTACTTCCGCAGCGTGGCCGACCGCTCGCCGTTGCCGGTGGTGCTCTACAACATTCCTAAGTTTGTTCCTTACGCGATTCCAGTTGACGTGGTGGCAGAGCTTGCCCAACACCCCAACATCGTCGGGATCAAGGATTCTACCGGGGATGTTGAGCGCATTCGCTCGCTAGTCGAATGCACGCGCACGGCTCCCAGGCGAACTGTGACGGTTACGCAGATTTTTGAGGCGGTGACGGCCCGCATGTTGGCCGCCAAGCCGGAGGGAGCCGGCAATTTTGTTTCGGCGGGCGACCTGGCAGGCGGCACGGCGCCGGCGGTCGCTCCGCCCGCGGTTCCCATCAAGACGCGGACAAAGGAAGTTGGATTCCAGGTGATGACCGGTTCAACTGCGGGGATGGTTGCATCGCTCGATGCAGGCGCTGCCGGTGCAGTTCTAGGTTTTGCCGCGTGCGCTCCCCAGGCGTGCGTCGAGGTGTATCTTGCCTGGAAGGATCACGATCTGAAATTGGCTGAGGAAAAGGAATCCCGCATAGCCGGCGCTGCGAAGCGTATAGCGGGCGAGTTGGGAATTCGTGGCATCAAATACGCATGTGACTTCAACGGCTACTATGGAGGCCGGCCGCGTGCGCCACTGCTTCCGGTTTCGGGGAGCGAGAGAACCGAGATCGAGGGATTGCTGGCTGGGATCCGAAACTAGAGGACTGACGCAGGACTGTCTTCGCAATGGTGTGGGCAAGGCCCATAGTTCGCCATGCTCCGAATGCGATGCGTTGCAAGAGGACCATATCTTAGCTAATATAAGCCTAGCACTTTGGAGGCCGCGATGGTTCAAGCCACGATGTTCGAAGCAAAGACACAGCTATCGAATCTTATTAAGCGAGCGCAACGTGGTGAAAAAGTCATTCTCACCACGGGACGGAAGAAGACTCCAGTGGCTGAGATTGTTGCCTTTAAGCCGGCAAACAAAAGGGTCTTGGGCTTGTTTTACCATCCCGGTTTCGAGATACCTGCCGACTTCGACGAACTTCCCGAATCCGAAATGAAAGCGTGGCGCGGAGAGAGCGATTGAGACTTCTCATCGACACGCATTATCTGCTGTGGTCCGCTATTGACCCCGCCATGATGGAACGATGGGCCAGGGAAATGATTGAGGACATCAATAACGAGATCCTTGTATCTGCTGCCTCCATCTACGAAATCAGTCTCAAAGTTCGGTCCGGCAAGCTCCCCGGTGCGGTTGAGTTCGAGAGCGATCTAATTCTCAACATTGAGAATCATCTTGGATACATGATTCTTCCGCTGGAACCTGAGTCGATGATGCGCGCGGCTCGGTTCGAGAACTCACACTCTGACCCGTTAGATCGCATGATTGCCGCTCAGGCGATCCAACATAATCTTCCCATTCTCAGCACGGATGCAAAGCTTGATGCATTCGGAGTCCGGCGCTTGAAGATACCTAGATAGTACTGTAATGTCCGATAACATATATTCTGTATACCAAGTTCGCTAAATGAAGTTCATCAGTCAACCACGCTCTTTCAGAGGCCTTGGCAAGCGTCTGTTCCTGCGCCCTGCTCAATTTACATTTTGTAGCGGCCCAGGTCTTCGTCGTTCAACCCTTCGAGCCAGCCGCGCAATTGTTCCGCTGTTGGGCCTTCGGGCGGGCCCGAGGTATTTAATTTGGCGGTTTGCATTACCTGTTCTGAGACGTAAATCGGACAGTCGGCGCGCAACGCCAGCGCGATAGCGTCCGAGGGCCGGGCGTCGATGGTCAACGGCTCGTCCCCTTGCCGCAGCCACAGCACCGCGAGAAATGTATCGTCTCTAAGTTCTGTAATCACCACCCGTTCCAACTGAGCATTCAAGTGATGGATTAAATTTCTGGTCAAATCGTGCGTCATTGGACGAGGAGCTGCTAACTTTTCAATCTCGATAGCTATGGCGTTTGCTTCAAAGATGCCAACCCAGATGGGCATGACCGTTTCAGAAGCAACATCCTTCAGCACGACGATGGGCATGTTGGTGGCGGGGTCCATCATCAGGCCGCGTATTCTCACCTCAATATCCATGCTTGCCTGCTTCAATCAACTCTACAACCTTAGACGGCTTCACCAACCAAACTATTCGGATGCGTTGCAGTAATTCTCACTTGCAGGTAACTCCCTGGCGCCGGCGCGATGGGCTGGGCGCACGTGAAGTTTACCGGCTTGTTCTGGCTGCTGCGCCCGGTGACCTGCCCTCGCGTGAGATTCTGTCCTTCAACCATCACTTCCATGATCTGCCCCAAATGCTTGGCGTAACTCACCCTTTGAATCTCGCGCTGCCGGTCAAGCAGCGCTTGAAGCCGCTGGGCCTTCTCAACCTCGGGAATGGAGTCAATCATGGTAAGAGCCGGTGTGTTCGGCCGGGCCGAGTACTTGAAGCAGAAAACGCAATCGTACTCAACCTCGGCGAGCAGGTCCATGGTCTCGATGAAGTCGTTAGCAGTCTCGCCGGGAAAACCGACGATGATGTCTGTCGAGAGCGAAATTTGGCGGCGAGCTGCCTTGATCCATCCGATCCTTTCCAGGTACCAATCGGGGGTGTACTCCCGGGCCATCATCTTCAGCACGCGCGCGGAGCCCGACTGCACCGGCAGATGCACGTGGTCGCAGAGCGTGGGCACGGCGTCGATGGCCTCGACGATGTCGTGTGTAAAGTCACGCGGATGGCTGGTGGTGAAGCGCACACGGCGAATTCCAGATACCTGACCGACAGCGGCGAGCAGTTCCGCGAAGCTTCGCTTCCCTTCCGGGTCGCGATAGCTATTCACGTTCTGGCCCAGCAGTTGAATTTCGGTGTAGCCAAGGTCGGCGATGCGCCGCGCTTCAGCCAGCACGGAGTCCGAACTGCGGCTGCGCTCCTTGCCGCGCGTGTACGGCACGACGCAATAGGAGCAGAACTTGTCGCAGCCCTCGATGATGGTGATGTAGCCCCGATAAGGGTTCTGGCGGGCAGTGAACTCGGTCTCAAAGGTCTCATCGGTCTGGCGATCGTCGAGGCCGGTGATGCGGGTCTCGCCGGCTTCGAGCCGAGTGAGCATCTCCGGCAGTTTGCGGTAGGAAGCGGATCCCGAGACCAGCGAGACATAAGGCGCCCGATCGAAGATCTTCTCGCCTTCCTGCTGAGCCACGCAGCCCAATACGCCAAAGCGCTTTCCTTCCCTGTGCTGGCGCTTGTATTCATCGAGCCGATGGAAGACCTTTTGCTCGGCTTTGTCGCGGATGGAGCACGTGTTGTAGAGGATCAGGCCGGCGTCTTCTTCCGACTGGACCTGCCGGTAGCCCTCGTGCTGCAGTGTGCCGATGACCTTCTCAGAGTCATGGGCATTCATCTGGCAGCCGAAGGTCTCTAAATAAAAGGTTTTGTCGGATGCCATAGCAGCTCCCAGTATATCGTGAGGTCGATTATGCAGGTTTCGGGCTGATTTGTCTGCCCTGTTCAGCGCAACCCGGTATGCAGGTAGGCCAGCAACGCCGCCATCTGCTCATCGGTAAAGCGGCCTGCAAAGCCGGGCATCATTCCCTTC
>CAZSVJ010000199.1:0-6916 GCA_964610185.1 uncultured Occallatibacter sp.
CGACGTGGCCCGTAGATCATACGAGTGCTGGGAGCAAACACTCGCAACGAGTAAAACCGCAGAACCTCCAGGAGCCTGTTGACTCCGGTATTCGGGGAGTTGGAATACGCGCGCGACTGGAAGAAGTTCGGGCTGGCCGAGCACGCGGCAACAGATAATTTATTGCAAGCAAGTTTTATTCCAAAGAAAGTATCTGATTATTCAGTTACTTATGCGCAGTGAATCCCAAGAACATGCAAGAAATTGCACGTCCAACTCCAGGAATGTTCCACTTTGGGACAATTGCGTCCCGGTATCGAGGAGGGAGATCCTAACTGCGGACGCCAACTTGCCGATGAAGAGATCGGCGACTTGGCGCGCCCGCTCGATGTTAGGAGAACGGCCCTGCATCGTTTAACGTAAAAGGAAGCACAGGTTCCCCCGCATCATGACCGTTTCCCCCACGAAGTCTTTATCGAAGCCGCGCCGTCGCAATCGTTGGCTCATTCTCATCGCGGCTTTCAAATTCAGCCAGGCGTTGTTGTTTATCGCTGTCGGCGTGGGCGCGTTCCGGCTTTTGCACAAAGACGTCGGCGATATGCTGACCCACCTGGTGGAGCACCTGCGCTTCAATCCGGAATCGCGCTTCGTCAACTTCGTCCTCGACAAATCGTCGCTTGTCAACGATCGCATCCTGCGCCGGATCGGCGAAGTGGGCTTCATCTATGCCGCCCTCGACCTGATTGAGGGAACCGGCCTGTATTTGGAAAAGACCTGGGCCGAGTACCTGACGCTCGCCATCACCGCCTCGTTCCTGCCTTGGGAGATCTTCGAGGTGCTGCGCAGAGTGACGTGGATCAGGGCGAGCCTGCTGCTGGTCAACGCACTGGTCTTTTTGTATCTATTAAAGGTTGTTGTTGAACGGGGAAAGGATCGGCGCGTCGCGGTGAATGGGCAGACAACCTAGTTTCAACCAATAGCTCGGAGGCCATGGAGTCAGGCCCTGGCATTTTCGCCTTTTATTCCCCTATCACATCCCTCCAGCCCTGTCCAGTACAGGAATCAAACCGGTAAACACTATATCTTGTGGTCGCGGATGCAAATTGGCCTATTAGAAGAAATTTCCACACTTGCCTTCTCTAATCGACACTTTTGACCCATTTTCCGCTTGGCGAGAGCCATAAACGGGGATACTATTCATTCACAAGTGGTCAAAAGTGGTCTTGAGTGGAGCAGCCAGAGAGTTTTCAGGCAAGCTCAAGCCGTGTTCAAGGCAAGTTTACCTGAATACGCCTTGCTTCGCGCAGGATTTGGGCGCCAAGAGACCTGAGGAACCAGTTCAGGCAATGAAAAGCAGGGAAGCTCAGGCAAGTGGAATGAGGCGCGGCGCAAGGCAAGAAGCTGCGGAAGACGAAGGGGCAAAGCATTGTTTCGGGGAAACCATCCGGCTAAGGTCGACGAAAAAGGCAGGCTCAAGTTGCCGGCTGCATTCAAGCAACTTGTGGATGCTGCCAACGTCACCCAGTTTTACATCACCAGCATGGATGGCGAGTGCGCGGAAATCTGGCCGTTGCCGGCATGGGAGAAAAGGGAAAAGTCGCTGGTTGCTTTCAGCACCCTGGATGAAGCAGTAGACACATACCTGAATGTGACCAGCTACTACGGTCAGCAGATTGAAATCGACAACCAGGCGCGGTTGTTGCTGCCACAAATTTTGCGCGGATCGGCCAAGCTCGATTCGGAAGTGACGGTGTTTGGGAAGTTGGACCATTTGGAAGTTCGCAATCGCGAAAACTTCGAGCGGAGCGATCCAGGCAAGCTGATGACTCTCGAGAAGAAGCAAGCATTGGCGGGTGTTTTGAAGCAGCAGAGTGAATCATAGACCCCCCAGGGGGACGCATGACGAAATCGACTGAACGGCATGCGAGTGTTCTTTTTGAAGAATCGATCGATCTTCTGAATGTGCGCGCGGACGGCACGTACGTGGACTGCACGGTGGGATTGGCGGGGCACGCCGAGGGCATCATCCGGCGGCTTGGACCCGAAGGACGGCTGATCGGCTTCGATCGGGACGCGGAGGCCCTCAATCTTGCCAAGATGCGGCTGGCTCGGGTGGTGAATGAGTTGGGCAGCGAAGCGCCGCAGATAACGCTGCTGGCCGAGGCATTCAGCTCCATCGGGGAGCATGTGCAACCGGGTTCATTAGACGGCTTGCTGGCCGATTTTGGAGTGAGCAGCCTGCAGTTGGACGAGGCGCGGAGAGGATTTAGTTTTCAGGCAGACGGCCCTTTGGATATGCGAATGGACACGCGTCAGGGGCCAACCGCCGAACAAGTGGTGAATGAGGAAAACGAGCGAGAGCTTGCCAACCTCATTTACGAGTACGGAGATGAAAGGAGGTCGCGGAGAATCGCCAGAGCCATTGTGCGGGGCCGGCCGGTTACAACCACAGGGCAACTTGCCCGGATTGTAGCCTCAGCCGGTCCGCCAATGAAACAGGAACGCATTCATCCGGCAACCAGAACCTTTCAAGCACTTCGTATTTTCGTGAATCGCGAACTGGACGAGATTCGAGCACTGTTCGAGGCCGCACCGATGTTGCTTAAGCCCTCTGCAAGGCTGGTCGTCATCAGTTTCCACTCGCTGGAGGACCGGATCGCAAAAGACAGCCTGCGCGAAGGCGCGCAGAAGGGAATCTGGGAGATTTTAACGAAGAAGCCGGTCACGGCAAGTGAAGAAGAGATTGAACGCAACCCCCGTTCGCGCAGCGCGAAGCTAAGAGCGGGGGAAAGAACAGCCAATAGCTTCTAGCCTCTAGCTACTAGCTCTGAATGATTTGCCAAAAGGCTCTTTGGGTTTGGACCGCCCGTGAAAGGCAGGATCAGAGGACGATTAGGCAACAAGGAGCTAGGGGCTAGAAGCTAAAAGCTAGAAGCTTGGGAGGAGAAAATGGCGGCATGCACGACAACTTATTTTGAAGTAGGCCGCGGCTGGGCTGCGCAGGTCGCCGAGCGGAACGCCGAGCTGTTTGCGCAACAGTCGTTGCGCCGGCGGGGCGCGCGCACACCGGAGTTCCACTTCTCCAAGCACATTGACAATTCACGCCTGGTGAAGGCCGCCGATCCGGTGCGAATGCGCGAGATGCGCGTGTTTTCAGTAGCTGTAGCGCTGCTGTTCTCGCTGGTGATGATCTATGGATTACAGCACTTCTACGCCATCGAGGGCGGTTATCGCGTGGAGTCGGAGAAGCAGACGCGCGACCAGTTGCGCGAGGAAAATCGCCAGTTGCGGTTGGCCGAGGCACAACTTTCACAGCCTGGCCGCATTGACCAGATGGCTCGCCAAATGGGATTCACAGAGCCGCAGCCGGGCCAGGTCATTCATGCCAATGCCGGCCTCGACGGCGCCACTCCGACGATGGCCCAGGCAACTCCTCCAGGTCAGTAGAACAGCTACTAGCTTCTAGCTCTTAGCTTCTAACTTTGCTTTGCAGGCTGCGAGATTCTGGCCGAAGCGTAGGTAGTTTGGAATGCAAAGCAAAGAAGGCGAGCTACCGGACGAAGGCGGCAGAAAGTCTTGGGTTTCTAGCTAGCAGCTAGCAGCTAGAAGCTAGTAGCTAGAATCTGAGGAGTTCAAGTTCTCATGCCGTCAGTTCCTGGAGCCAATCGGAATCGCAGCAACGCGGCGCGCGCCATTCCTCTCAAGCGGACGCGCTTCTGGCTCATCTGCCTCTTCTTTCTAATTTGGACACTGGCCATTTGCGGCCGGCTCTTCTGGCTGCAGGTTGTCCACCACCAGGAGTTTGTCGATCGCGCTCAGAAGCAGCAGCAGCGCACCTTTGAGGTAGCTCCACGGCGCGGCGTGCTCTACGACCGCAATCTCCACGAGTTGGCCATGACCGTGCAGGCGGACTCGATCTACGCCGTGCCTCCCGAAATCGAAGACAAAAAGACCGCCGCTCATCTACTGGCCGCGCTGGTGCATGCCGATTCCGCGGACGCGCAAACCACCGAGGATCAGATCGCCGACCGGCTCGAAAATGGCCACAGCTTTGCCTGGGTAGCTCGCCGCGTGACGCCCGACGTTGCTGCTCGCGTGCGGGATCTCATTGCTGCGCACGGGATGAAGGGGGTCTATTTCCAAAAGGAGTTTCAGCGCTTCTACCCGAACAACGAAATCGCCGCGCAAGTGTTGGGCTATGTGGGCGTGGACGACAACGGGCTGGGCGGCCTGGAGCAGAAATTCGAGCCGCAACTGCACGGTGTTCCCGGTCAGATGTTCACCGCCGTGGATGCACACGCGCGCAGATTGGGATCGACGGAGCGTGAGCCGGAGCCGGGCCAGAATATGGTGCTGACTGTGGACGAGAACATTCAGTTCCTGGCCGAGCGCGCGCTTGACCATGCGATGGAGCAGAACCACGCGGACAACGGCACGATCGTGGTGCAGGACGCGCACACCGGGCAGATTCTCGCACTTGCCATTCGTCCCACGTTCAATCCCAACCAGTTTCGGCGCGCCACGCCCGCGTTGCTGAAGGACCATGCGGTGAGCGACGTCTATGAACCAGGCTCGGTGTTCAAGCTGGTCACGTACTCGGCCGCACTCGACCAGCATGTAACCACGCCGGACGACACGATCGACTGTCAGGGAGGAAAGATCACGCTCGCCGGCCGCGTCATCCACGACAATCAGGGCGAACACATGGGAGTGGTTCCCGTGCACAAGGCGCTTGAGGAGTCGAGCGACGTGGCCGCGGTAAAGCTGGCGCTGAAGGTTGGGCCGGACAAGTTTTACGACTATATTCGGGAGTTTGGTTTTGGCGCGCGCAGCGGAGTTGAACTGCCCGGCGAGACACGCGGCCTTTTGCAGCCGGAGAAGAGGTGGGGCTCTTCATCGATCGGCTCGATTGCCATTGGCCAGGAGGTGGGCGTAACCCCGCTGCAACTGGTATCGATGGTCTCCACGATCGCCAACGGAGGAACATACTTGCCTCCGCATGTGCTCATGCCTGCGCCGGCGGCGCCGCGCGCGGAGGCCAAGCTGCAGCCCATGCCGTTCAAGCCCGGCGGCGAACTGCCCAACCCTCTTCCTGCTGGCGCGCACCGCGTGCTTTCCGAGATGACCGCGGCGCAGATGCGCAAGATGATGGAGGGCGTGGTGCTCTACGGCACCGGCAAGCCGGCGCAACTCAATGGGTACTCTTCAGGCGGCAAAACCGGCACCGCGCAGAAGATCGATCCAGCCACGCACCTCTACTCGAAGACCATGCACATCGCTTCTTTCGCTGGATTTGCGCCGGTCAACAATCCGGTCATCTCGGTGGCCGTGGTCATCGACGATCCGAAAGGCGGCTCGTACTACGGCACAGCGGTATCCGCTCCGGTGTTTGCAGAGGTCGCGCAGCAGGTGCTCGAGTACCTGGGCGTGTCGCACGACATCGATGTGCTGGCGCCCACGGCTATCGCCGCAAAGAGAGTGCCGATTACCGAGGACGATGCCGAACGACCTGCCGCCGAGATCGAGGCGCTTTACGCCGCGGCCAACGACCTGCCCAGCGACGATCCGCTGCGCGCGGGGATTGCCAAGGCCGGAACGCCCGTCCGGACCGCTGCCCCGACTGCGAAGTCCGCTCCAGATCCGAAAACAAAGACAGCCGCCTCGCAGGTTACTGCTGCGTCTCAGCCCAAGGCGTCTCCATCCACAAGCCAGCAGCAGAAGTCGACCGGCCAGCCATCGCCTTCATCGGTCGTAATCAGCGACAGCGGAAAACTTCAGGTTCCATCGCTGGTTGGGCTGCCAGTGCGCAAGATCATCGAACTGGCCGCCGAAGCGGGCCTTGAAGTGCGAGTCACCGGCAATGGAACGGCGCGGGAACAAGCGCCAATTCCGGGCACGATGGTCGCGCGCGGAACGCAGGTCGTAGTCCGCTGCGGGCAGTGAATTGGATTTACCATGGAAATAGCCTCATCGCGCGTCACGCGTTTTCGGGACGGATAAACCATGTTGCATCGGCATTTGAATCATCGGCAATACACCTTGGCCGCTCTCGACGACGTGATCGACCGAGGCAAGCGGGAGGATTGGGCCCAATTGCGTTCCGTTGCCCTGGAAGATCGCGTGGTTATGGAAAAGATCCTGCGCGTCGCCCTCGCGCACGCGCAGGATCCCTATGCGCAGCGGTATCACTTCTGGAGACACTATGCCGAGCAGCACCTCACAGCTGCCTGAGTGGGAGCAGGTTCTCCGCTCGGCGGCCCATCTGCCAATTGCAGAGCCGTCACTGATCCGATATTTCCGGGTCGGGTTGCGGGAGAGCGATTGCGCCGGAATTCAGATTCGGTCGAGGCTTAATGGGAGCGCCCACGGGTGCGTCGGGGGGCGCATCCGGTTCACTGCGTTCCGACATATCGCCGCGAAGGAGTTCCTGTAGTTTCTTGATTGTCTCGACGTCTGCTTCCAGGTACGCTTTCGCATAGGCACGTACGAAGTCCTCGACCGGAAACCCACGCAAATCGCGCTTCAGATCGTCATAAATACCTTTTCTTTCCTCACCCATGCAAACATGTTACTGCCAATTCCAGCCTATTCGGGCGAAGCAAACTACAATCAAGCACAAGATGAACTGGAAAGAATTGGCTGAAGAAGTAACCGCAGTCGGCGCGGGCGGAGGGTCAGAGCAATCGGCGACGGGCATCGAATACGACTCGCGCAAGGTTCGCCCTGGCTCGGTTTTTGTCGCCATGAAGGGCGGGTCCACAGACGGAAATCGCTACGTGGAAAAGGCCATCGCCGCAGGCGCGCTGGGCGTCGTCACCGACTCCGCGCAGGCGTTCGACCATCTGCTGGTTTTTCAGCCGGGCCTGCCAATCCTTGAAGTTGAACACGGTCGCCGCGCGCTCGCTCAAGCATCGGCTGCCTTCTTCGGCCATCCCGA
>CAZSVJ010000200.1:0-6839 GCA_964610185.1 uncultured Occallatibacter sp.
AGGCGTTATTTCCTTCCGAAGCTGAAGCTCCGTGGCTGGGCCTGGTTGGTGATTCGGTTGTCGCTGTCGTGTTCGTGCTTGGTTCAGCCGCGAGCTTCGGCATCGGGTTCAAGCAGAACCGGTTCGTGGCATCCCATGCGCAGCTTCTTAGCGCGGCAGTGCTGAGCGTGTTGCTGACGGTGTCTGCGTTTATGATTCCGGCGCGGAGATCGCGCGTGGCCGACGGTAGGGTGCCGAGCCCATGGATTACGGGCGCGATTGCATTCCTGCTGGGCATGGGCGTTATGAATACGCCGCCGAAGTGGGGCTGGGCTGCGGTGGGTGCGTTTCTGGCGATCGACGCGGTTTTTCTCGTTCTGGTCACGCTCTTTTCGCGACAAACCGGGTGGAGCGCGCTGCATGTTCTGAGCCTGGCAGCCGGCGGGGCCCTGGTTTATGGCATTCACGCGTATACAGCGAGGCCGCTGGTCGGCGGACTGCTGTGGATGCGCATCAGCAACACGGTTTTCCTCGCCGCCGCAGTGTGGCTGATATGGTTGGGCGCGAGGCGCGTCATACGCTACCATATGAGTGAGCAATGAGTGAGCATTGGGGTCGCGCATGTTCGTTGTCATATGGCAGTTTGAGATTGCCGAGGAGAAGATGGCCGCCTTCGAGGCCGCCTACGGACCCGAGGGCGCCTGGGCCAATCTCTTTCGGTCTTCGCCCAACTATCTGGGTACAGAGCTTTTGGGCGATGCCTATATCACGGGCAACTACTTGACAATCGATCGCTGGAGCAGCGAGCAAGACTTTCGCGCCTTCCGCAAGGATCACGATCCTGAATATGAGGCCCTTGACCGTTCCTGCGACGCCTTGACCAGCCGCGAGACCCGCATCGGCGCTTTCACCGTCTGAGCGGGAGGCGACTCTGGAAAGCGGATTTTGAGCATTTTGGGGATCCTGAATGCAGGCTTCTTCCGGCTTTGCGGCGTGTGCCGGCTGCCCTTTTCCGCGCTTCAAGGCCTATCTGGCCGCGCTTGCGTGGAATTCGTGAACGGGAGTATCATGGTTTCAGCAGAGGTGATGACGATGCGCATTAACACCAAGCCCGGCGTCTAATCCGTTCACGAAACCTCACCAGGAGACTGGTGCGCCTCCTTGCCAGGCGTGCCTCTGACCAGCGCCCAAAGTTGCTGGACATAAGTGTTTTCTAGTTTGCTTAGTTCCCCTTCCCCAACGAGTTCACCCTCAAGTTCCTTCTTGAGTCGCGCCAGTCCCATGTCTTGCATGGTTGTCTTCTCAAAGTCCCTGAAGCCCTCTGTAATTGCCTGAACCGCTTCTGTGCTGAACTGCCGCTCAGCATCCGGCTGATTGTCGCCGCGAGCGCGCACCGCCAGTTCAGCAAGGAAGCTGCCAAGATTCAAGTAGATGCTGGGGAGATACTTTTCCCGGTGGAAGGCCGTAATCTTGCTCTTTAAGCCCAGCAGCCGCTTGGATACGGTTACCGCCTTTTCGATCTCGCCCTTGTCCCTTTTGTCCTTGTACCTGTAGTAGTGCGCCAGCGCCCGATTGTAAAATGCTCCCGCGTCCACCGCTTCGCTCGTAGACTTGCCAATTGCCTCGTCAAGATCCATTTCCGCGCTATCCAGAAGGTCCTTCAATTTCTTCTCGTCGGTCGACTTCAAAACCTCCTTGAGAAGCCTGTAGCGGTCGAGATAAATTGCCCCCCGCATTCGGTAGCCTTCACTGCTATCCCGATTCAGGTCGATCACCCGGGTTGCATAGGAGACTGCGCGCACGAAATCGCTTTCAGCCAGATTCTTGAAAGTGTTGTCGCGCAGATTGTAAAAGCGAGCGAGGGTGCCGTAGATGGACGAAATTCTGGCGCGCAAACTCGGGGATTGGCCTAACCCGAAGACAGATATTGCCGCCACGGTCAATTCGCTGTCGAGAATGTATTGGCGGTCGATCTCCGGCATCTTCGGGAATAATCCGGCGTCATTGAAATCATCTTCGGAAGGCATGCGAAGTTTCATTTCGCTCAGCAGCCGCTGCATGCGCGCATCCATCGCGCTGAACTGTGGGAAGTTATCCTGGTATTCCCGCTTGATCTCCTCGATCTGCTCCTTGGCTTCTTTGCGGGCATTCGTTACCTCCCGCTCATAATCCTTCTGGATATCCTTTACCCTGGCGCGAATGATGCCGAGCTGTTCCTTGGCTTCGTCGCGGACGGTCTTTACATTCATATAAGCGGCAATTCCGCCAATGAGCGGAAGGAGAAATCCGAACACGGTAATCACCAGGGCCAAAAACCACTCATTCAAACCCATCCATTTGTCGATCCTGTCCCCTGCATCCTGGCGGTCCTTGTCGATGCGCGCTTCCAGATCCTTCCTGGCATCATTCAGCCTGCTTTCGCAGTCCTTGCACCCCTCGCAGGGGCAACTCGCGCTTGCCGGCTGCTTGCCGACTGCGGGCTTTGTCGGGGGCCGCGCGGGAGCCGGGGAGCAATTCACCTGAAGGCTTGTCGGCTGGTTGCCGCACTGCAACGGATCGGCCTCTAGAGAAATTGCCGCCTCAACCGGTTCGACCGGGCTAAAAGTCCACCGCTGGGCAGCATCGATGACCAACAGGGTTGCGACCAACAGGAAAGCGCAGCCCATCATGGCCGGATTTGGCTACACCCGCCCAGCGCTCAATTTGAAAAGGTTTTTGCGCGACAAATTGCTCTCTCCGACCTCGCACAAGGATTATGCACGACTTCATCTCGCGTCTTTCAGGAACTTTTCCTCAATCGTTATCCCTCGAATCGGCCTTTTTCCAGCCAGGCACACCGTGTCCCGGGCCAACCCAACCTCGTCGCTGTGCGGCTCCGCAAAACAACCCGCCTGTAGTCCGGCTTCACCCGTAGGTATCTATTTCTCCGTTTCTTCGCCATTTTCTTCTGTCAATGTCTGTCCCGCCCTGCTACAATCCCATCGAATTCATTCCCGCCGCCGCGCCGATTTGTGACATGAAAAGCATGGCGAGCAATTTCAGGAGACTCTCCCAATGGCCATCGCCGAAGAACGCGCCAAAGCTGTAGAAATCGCCCTCGCACAAATCGAAAAACAGTTTGGCAAAGGTTCCATTGTCCGCCTCGGCTCAAAGGAAGCTCTGCTCCCGATTGCCGTCATCTCTACAGGTTCCATCAGCTTTGACGCCGCACTGGGCGTGGGCGGCATTCCGCGCGGCCGCGTCAGCGAGGTCTTCGGCCCCGAGTCCTCGGGCAAGACAACCATCTGCTTGCAGATTATCGCCGAGGCGCAGCGGCTGGGGGGCTTGGCGGCGTTTGTCGACGCGGAGCATGCGCTCGATCCCGGCTACGCCAAAAAGCTCGGCGTGGATGTGGACAACCTGCTGGTTTCGCAGCCCGATAGCGGCGAGCAGGCCCTGGAAATCACGGAGGCCCTGGTTCGCTCGGGTGCTATCGACGTGCTGGTTGTCGATTCAGTGGCCGCGCTGGTGCCCAAGGCGGAGCTCGACGGCGAGATGGGCGACTCCCACATGGGACTGCAAGCGCGGCTCATGTCGCAGGCTCTGCGCAAGCTCACCGGCACGGTTTCCAAGTCGCGCACGGCACTCATCTTCATCAATCAGATTCGCGAGAAAATCGGCGTCATGTTCGGCAACCCCGAGACCACCACGGGTGGCCGCGCGCTCAAATTTTACTCCTCGGTGCGCGTCGATATCCGCCGCATTGCCGCCGTCAAGGAGGGCGATGTGGTCACCGGCTCGCACACCAAGGTAAAGATCGTGAAGAACAAGGTAGCCGCGCCCTTTCGCGAGGCTGAGTTCGACATCCTCTATGGCGAAGGCATCAGCAAAGAGGGCGACGTGCTGGACCAGGCCGTGGCCAACAACATTGTCGAGAAGTCGGGCGCATGGTACAGCTATGCCGGCGAACGCATCGGCCAAGGCCGCGAGAACACCCGGACATTTCTCAAGGACAACAAAGACATCTTTGCCAAGATGGACGCCGAGCTGCGCAAGAAGCTGAATATCGGCGGTTCCACCAAGGCAGAAGTGCCTGAGGTCCCGGCTGCCGGTCCGGCTGAAGCCAAAGAGGCCGTGCGCGCGCGCAAGGGATAGCGATCGTCGAAGCAGGGAAGGGCGGCCGTCTGTGGGCGGCCGTTTTTCTTGATTTGGATAGAGTAATGTATGTATAGTTGTGAATGTATAGTAGAGGAGAGTGCATTGAAGCCCACGGAACTGACAAAGAGGCATGTGATTTCAACCTACGTCAAGCCAGCACGCCAGAGTGGCGAGAAGACGATTCAAGTCAGAGTCGGAACCGTCCAAAAGGAGTTGGGCTGGGCCAACCGGACTCCTTCGGTCTTTTCGACTTTGTCCTCCAAGGACTTTCAGCAGGAGGCCGGGGTGGAGTTAATTGAAAAGCGAGGCGGTCCACCATCTGGCGGGCCAAGCACCACTGTGCAGTTCGTCTACAAGGTATTAGATGAAAACGAAACGACCGCTCCATCCCACAAGGTGGTACCAAACGGAGCTGGGCTGATGGACCTTTATGGGCTCTTGGCCGAGACTTTCAAGGCGCTTGGCGGCGGAGAAGAGTATTTACGCCGCGAGCGGGAATGGGGGCCGGATGTCTGGGAGAGGTATGAAGCTGAACTTCGCGAGCAACAAAAGACAGAGGCGACCAAGTGAGCCGGGTTTACTGGGACTCAATGCTTTTCATTTATCTTCTGGAGGGGAGCCCAGTCTTCGCCCCGCAGGTGAAGGCCATTCTTGAGGAGATGCAGAGACGCGAGGATACTCTTTGCACTAGCGTCTTCACGCTGGGCGAGGTGCTTACAGGGCCTAGGAAATTCGGCCCTCAGGATGCTGTGAGCCGGACACGTCAATTCTTCATGAAGAGCGGCCGGGTGGAGTTGCTTGCATTCTCCGCTGCCACTGCGGACAGGTATAGCGTCATTCGAGCGGCCACATCGGCAGCATCCGCGGATGCGATTCATCTGGCGACCGCATCGGAGTTCGGGGTGGAATTGTTTATTACCCACGATAGGAAATTGCAGAAACTCTCGATTCCAGGCATTCATTTCATTACGGGCTTGGACGGTAGGATTTTTTGAGCATGGGCGGAGTCTTTAGCACGACGCGGGAATGTGTTCCGTCCCCGCTGCTAGAATCCTTTTAGAGCAGCATCGATGAGCGTAAAGGCCCTCTATCCCGGCACATTCGATCCGCCGACCAACGGTCATGTGGACCTGATTCAGCGCGGGTCGAAGCTCTTCGAACACCTCACGGTGGCCATCCTCCGGAATCCGGTCAAGAATCCGCTGTTCACTGTCGAGGAGCGGGTGGAGATGCTCTCTGAGGCCACGCGATCGCTGGACAATGTTTCCGTGGCCACATTCGACGGGCTGACCGTGGACTTTGCCCGCCAACTAGGCGCCATGGCGTTACTGCGCGGCATTCGGGCCATCTCCGACTACGAGCATGAGTTCCAGATGGCGCTGATGAACCGCCGCCTGGCCCCGGAGATCGAAACCGTCTTTCTACAGCCGGCCGGGCGGTATTCGTTTATCAGCTCGCGCATGCTCAAGGAAGTGTTCAGCTTTGGCGGCGACGTGACCGGCCTCGTGCCACCCAACGTCCTCAAGCGCCTGCGCGGCCGCATCGGGACGAGCTGACGCTGGCTGAACCCCAAGCCTCTCGGCTTCGGCTGAGACGCGCTGAAGCCTCATTTCACTGCTTCTGCCCATATTTACACGTCTTCCCCTGACTTCTTTCCAAGCTCTGGCAGTCGCGCTTCGGCAGCTCGACGGACAGCCTCTGCGTCCGCGAGGTCCTGCGGTCTACCGGCGGCCAGCTTTGACGCGATGAGATCGGGCGCGGAGATGAAATACGCCTTGAGGCCGCTTTTCGGATCGATTACGCCCTCGACGCGCCTTGTCCAAGCCGCCTCGAAATCGACGCCTGGGATGTCGGGAAGAATGTCGAACCCGTGCGGATCGTGTCCAAAACGAAAGAAACTTCCGCGCTCGGCGAAGTCTTCCGGTCGAATGCCCTGGAGGGGCGCGCCAAACGAGGCGAGCGCGGCGTGCAACGCCTTTGCATTAGCAGGGTCCGCCTTGATGAAAAGGTCAATGTCCTTGGTAAAGCGGGGTTGAGCGTGATAGATGACCGCGTATGCGCCGACAACCATGTACCTAACGCCATGGGCATGAAAGGCGGACAAAAGGTCTTTGTAGTCTTGGTACATCGGGCTCGATCTCCCAACCTTTAAGAGCGTAGGCAGTCTGGATCATCTCTTCGACCGCGTCCATCCGCTCGTGAACGGGCCGGCTCTGCCAGTAGCGATACTCGTCGGCCTTCATCTCGTCGAAGCTCGCGTACCTGCGCAGGATTGTATCCATACTCTCATTGTTTCACCGGAAACCGGCGTATTCAATGCTTTGTTTCAAGACTGAATCCTGAGACGAAGAAGCGCCTTGATCTCAGGAATTTGAGAAGCGTTTCGAGTTTTGCCGTTGACGGGATACGCGGACGCGGAAAATGCTTGACAAACCATAACCAATTGGTTATGGTTTTAGAATGCAAGCTCCGGCGGACGACATTTTCAAAACCCTCGCCGACCCAACCCCTCGTGCGATCTTTGAGCGTCTCGCCCGCTGGCAGCGCAATCAATCGCGAAGCCTGCCAAAATCTCAAAATGCGGAGGAGAATGGATAAACCATGCAGATCAAACTCACCAGCATCTTCGTCGACGATCAAGCCAAGGCTCTGAATTTCTACACCGAAATTCTGGGCTTCCAAAAGAAAATGGATTTCCCTGGGGGCGGGAAATACAGATGGCT
>CAZSVJ010000201.1:0-2274 GCA_964610185.1 uncultured Occallatibacter sp.
TGCCCGGCGACCTGGGAGACGCAACCTTCGAACTCACCATCATCACGGAGACCTCCGCATGACTTCTTCTCCAGCTACCGCCCCCCGAGAGAAGACCAACGATCTGGCGTTGGCCTTTCAGGAAGTTTTTACCGTCGTGCTTCGTACCCGATTTTTCGTTCAGCGAGTTGAGAATGCCGACTCCTTTCGCGCCACCTTGCGCAGAATGATTTCGGCGGCCGTCAAGGATGCCGCCGCCATGGGATACAGCGATGAGGCATCCAAGATGGCGATCTACGCAATGATCGGATTTCTCGACGAGAGTGTCCTGAATTCCAAAGACCCCACCTTCGCCGATTGGGCCCGCCGCCCGCTACAGGAGGAAATGTTCGGAGGCCACGTTGCGGGTGAATTGTTTTTTCGCAATGTGAACGACCTGCTCAATCGCCCCGAATCGGCTGAAGTTGCCGATGTGCTCGAGTTGCATGCGCTGTGCCTTTTGCTCGGCTATCGCGGCCGCTTTGCGTTCGGCGACGCATCCGAAATCCACTCCATTCTTCATCGCATCCGCGAGAAGATTAACCGCATTCGAGGCGCATATGCGCTCTTTCGCCCCTTGGAAACTCCGGCTGCCCCACCCCGCCGCAAGGCCGACTCTTGGGTGCGCGGCCTGGCAATAACCGCGATCGTTCTCGCAGTCTTCACCCTTATCGCTTACCTCGGCTATGTGCTGCTCCTCGGCCAATCGATGCCAACCGCTTCGAACGTTATGGGCCAATCAATCGTGGCCAATGCGGAAAGTCCATCGAGTCTGGCTTCCGGCCTTCCGGGGGTGACGCTGTGAAGCGAATTCTGATTGGAATACTCATCTTTCTCGTCTATCTCGCGCTGGTGATATGGGGCGGATTTGCCCTTCACTTCGAGGGCGCAAAGCTTGTGCTGTTCTGCGTAATTCTCGGCCTGCTGGGCGCTCTGACCACGGCCTTCATTCTCTGGTACCTGCATAAGCTCAGCAAAGCCTCAGCCGATGCAGCCGGACCTGATTCGCCCGACGCAATCAATCTCAACGCCCTGCTCCGCGATAGCAATGCGAGGATCAAGCAAGCCGGTAAGGCTGGCGTAAAATCTCTGGCGTCAATGCCTCTGATCTACGTGATCGGAGACGAAAACTCCGCCAAAACACAGACCGTGCTCCAATCCGGTCTCGATCCCGAGTTACTGGCCGGAAACGTCTTTCAAGATGGATTGATCGTTCCAACCCAACTGGCGAATATCTGGTTGGCGGGTAACTACATCGTTAGTGAAGCCGGTGGCGCGCTGTTGCGCCAGCCCGCGCTTTGGACCAGGCTCGTCAAGGCCACGATTCCCGCTCGGCTCGGCTCCGCCTTCTCCTCCGATAGCCGCCTGCCCGCTCGTTCCGTTGTCGTCTGCGTGAGCATCGAACGCATTCTTGCGCCCAATACCTCCGAGCAGATTCGCGCATTGGCTCAAATGCTCAACGAGCGTCTTCGCCAGCTTTCACAAACGCTCGGCATCTCGCTCCCCATCTACATTCTCTTCACCAAGCTCGACAATGTAACTCCCTTTGCCGAATACGTCGCGCGTCTCTCTGAAGAAGAAGTTAAGCTCCCCATCGGTTCCCTGCTCACTTCGCTTCACTCCGGAACCGGCATCTATACCGAGCAGGCGACGGCTCTGATCAGCGCGAAATTCGACCAGCTCCTCTTTGCCTTGTCGGAGTTTCGGCTCGACATACTCTCGCGCGGCGGCGAACTCAAGGACCTGGCTCGCGCCTATGAGTTTCCACGCGACCTGCGCAAGCTCCGCGCAGGCATTGTGGCCTTTCTCGCGGAAGTTGCCCGTCCCAGCCAGATTGGAATCAATCCGTTCCTGCGCGGGTTCTTCTTTGCCGGCATGCGCGCCCACCTGATCGAGGACGTCGCCGACGTCGGCCCGGCGCAACCGCAGGTCTCGGCACCTATCGATGCTGGAGCCACTCGCATTTTTTCGCTTGCCGGGGCCCAGGCTCCGCAAGCGCCGGTTCCTCAATCCAGGCGAGGAGGTACAAGAAAAGTTCCCCAATGGGTCTTTCTCCCGCAACTTTTTTCGAGGATACTGCTCGCCGATAAGTCCGCCCTTGAGGCCAGTCGCTCAAGCGTCAGGACAAGTTATCTAAAGCGCACGCTGCTGGCCGCTTCCTGCGCAATCATTCTGCTCTTTCTTATCCTGTTTACCGTCTCGTTCTTCCGCAATCGCTCTCTTGAAGAGCGCGTAACCGCTGCCGCAAATTCGCCA
>CAZSVJ010000201.1:2284-6814 GCA_964610185.1 uncultured Occallatibacter sp.
ACACCCTCGACCAGCTAAGAGCCGTTCTCGATCAATTGGGAACTTATCGCAAAGACGGCCCGCCGCTTCTCGATCGCTTCGGCCTTTACCGCGGAGACGCGCTCTATCCTATTGCCTGCCGCGCTTACTCGACCAAGTTCCGCGCTCTCCTGCTCGCTCCGACACAGGAAAACATCCTCAACAAATTGCGCGCCGTGCCCGATGTTCCCACTCCCGATTCCGACTACGGCGCAACCTACAGGCCGCTCAAGGCCTATCTGATCACGGCCACCAGCCCCGATCCCGACTCCGCCCAAGACACGGTTGATTTTCTTCCCTCCGCGCTGCTCACCGAATGGTCCGGCAACGCAACGCCCGATGCGAACTTAGCTCATCTCGCCCAATCCCAGTTCGAGTTTTACGCGCGCCTGCTCCCCGACGCGTCCGGATGCCTGGCCAACAGCGGCGGGACCCGCAACGACATTGTTGTCGCTAAGGCCCGCGCATATCTCAATGGCTTCCAGGGATTCCAGCACGTCTACCAAAGCATGCTTGCCGCCGCCAACCACAAAGTCCCAGGCTTCAACTTCAACGGCAAATTCCCCGGCTCCTCGCAATACATCGCCGACAGTTACCCGGTCCAGGGAGCCTTTACTAAGGATGGCTTCGCCTTCATGCAGGATGCGATCCTGCATCCCGATCCTTATTTTCGCGGAGAAGAATGGGTCCTCGGTCCATCGACCGGCCCGCCAATCGACCGTGTAGCTCTTTCAACGCAGTTAAAATCGGCGTATACAGCCGACTACATCCAGACCTGGCGGACTTATCTCAACAAGGCGCAGTTTATTCCCTACAGGAACTTCGCCGACGCCGGCCAAAAGCTCAGCGCGCTCGATTCCAATACCTCCGCGCTGCTGGAACTGTTCTCGCTCATCTCGATCAACACCGGCGTTGCTTCGCCTGAAATTGCCAACGCGTTCCAGGCGCCTCAGGGCGTGGTTCCACCATCCAATCCTAGCAACGTATTTCTTGCTCCAAACAATCAGGCCTACGTTTCGTCTCTGCAGGCTCTTGAAGGAGCGATCAAGAATCTAACACTCAACGCCACCAGCGCCAACGATCCCACCGCGGCCGCGCCGGTTACGCAAGCGGCCATTTCCGGCGAACAAGCTGCGGAGAATCTTCGCAACAGTTTCATCCCCGATCCCACAGGCGGAATGGATAAAACCAGCTTCAATCTTCTCCAGGCGCCCATCAAGTCCGCTCAGGACCTGGCTTCGCAGGCCCCCGCAAATGCCGCCGGTGGAGGAGCCAAGACCTTCTGCGCCCAGATTGCACCGGTGCTTGCCAAGTTCCCATTCAATCCTCAGTCCTCCGTTGAGGCTTCCACCGATGAGGTCGGCCAAGTTTTTGCGCCAGGGTCAGGCTCCTTTGCCCAGTTCTACAACACGACGCTGAAGGCGCTGGTCGTTCAGCAGGGCTCTCAGTTCGTGCCCGCCCCAGGCTCCACGGTCAAGATCAGCCCGTCCTTCCTGGCGTTCCTGAACAGCGCCCAGAGGATCTCATCCACCCTCTATTCCTCCGGCGGCAATCAGCCTTCGCTCGACTTCACGCTTACCGAGGTCAAGTCCGCCGGTGTATCCGATGCATTACTCAACATCGACGGCAGGCAAATCAAGTCTGGCGGAGAATCGGCCTCATTCCACTGGGTCTCGTCCCCTTCGAGCAAGATCACGCTAAACACTCAAAAGAACACCGCGCCGCCCATGACAGGACCTTGGTCCGTCTTCCACTTTGGCTTTGCCGCGCCCCAGGTCGCGCCCAATCGCCTGAAGTTCTTCTTCAGCTTCAACAATCAAACCCCCGAGGTCGTGCTCTTCGACGCCTCCGGTTCCGGAGCGCCCTTGCTGAATCCGGAATTCATGAAAGGATTCCACTGCGTTTCAAACGTCGCTCGCTGATAAAAAAGATAGAAGCGACCGCATAGGATGCATCCAATCTGAAACTATGAATGAAGAATTCGCAAACGAACCTTCGCCATCTGACCCGCCCGCTGAGCAATCCGGAGAACAGGCGGCCGCAACTGCCGCGCCTATTCGCATCCTGGTTTCGGCGATTAGCGACATTGGTTGCGTCCGCACCAATAACGAAGACTTCCTGGGCTTCGACGAGGCCCTCGGCATCTTTGTCGTGTGCGACGGCATGGGCGGAATGGCCAGTGGAGAAGTTGCAAGTTCTCGCGCGGTCGCGGCCATCCTTGAGGCCTATGGCGCCTCAGCTACATCCGGTCTTCCCGTTAGCACCAGGCTACTTCACGCCATTCATATGGCAAATTCAGACGTTTGGGAGAACGGCCAGATTCCTGAAAACCGCGGCATGGGAACAACGGTTGTCGCTGCCGCGCTCGATGGCAACAAGCTGATTATCGGGAACGTCGGCGACAGCCGCGCCTACATCGTCAAGGATGGCCAGACCACGCAACTTACTGTCGACCATTCCTATATCAACGAACTCATTCGCAATGGAACGCTGACCTTGGAGACGGCCCGCACAGTTGACCTACAGGGGATGGAGTCCATCATTACCCGAGCTGTCGGAGTTTCAGCCGATGTTCAGCCCGACTTCTTTTCCGTCGATCTGACCCCAGGCACTGGAATCCTTCTCGCCACAGACGGCCTCACGCGCTATGTCGCTCAGGAAGAAATCACCGCCATCCTATCTGCATCCACCTTTGAGACAGCCTGTGCCAGTCTCATCCAGACAGCCAAGGATCGCGGCGGCCAGGACAACATCAGCTGCATCTTCCTCCTCGTTCTTCCTGCTTGATGACTAAGTGGTATATATTCAAAAAATCTTTCGCGCCACGGAACTTTAACTTGCATACTGTGTTTGCGTGCATAGGACGTTGCGCCAGCTCGGCCCATGCATGATTCTCTTGACTTCTCCACAACCGTGATGTAAGTTTTTGGGGTCCTCATACAGTTCCCCGCAATCCAGGAAACGGAAGTGGCATATGGTTCAAGTGAAAAGGCTTGGCGCACTAGGATTCATCGTGTTGGCAGCAATATTCACTGTTGGAGTGGAAGCCCAGGGAGGCGACCCGGCGGCCTTGATTCAGCAGAAGCTAGTCACTCAAATCAAGGTGACGAAATCTACCGCCGACCGCTCCGATATTGTTACTGCCGGCGATGTTGTGCTGTTACATAAGGACGGACTTATGATGTGCAGTTCTAGCTCCTCCTATGCGTTCTCAAACACGTATAGCAATGGGGTTCTTGCGGCGAATTATAAAAACCGCGTGAAGGACGCCGTGAAGTCGTTCGGCTTCGGGCATATTCCGGTCTTTGGCGGCGGGACCAGCGCCACGGACGCCGCCAACAACGGCTGCCCATCGCGAAAGTTTGTTGCCGGCGAAAAATTCTGGATTACCGGAGTAACCCCGCAAAAGGACGGCATTCTCATCAGCACCTTCAGCGACCCTTTTCCGGACCCTTCGGGAAATCAGGTTCGCTATTACGGGGAGATCAAGTTCCCCTTCGCAAAGGGCGCTGTGCCGCCCGCGGATGACTTTGTCAAAACGGTTGCGGAAGTAATTACGGTTGCTCCAGCGGATGACAAGGCAGATCAGGGTGGACAGGGGGGCGGACAGAGCGGACAAGGAAGTCAACCCGCCCAAGCCGCGGCTCCCGCGCCACCTCCCGCGCCGATGGCTGACATTCCACCTCCGCCGCCACCGGCGGATACCCCACCACCGGAGATCAAACTGGGCCAGACCAAAGATCAGGTTATCGGCGCATTCGGCCAACCGACAAGAATTGCCAAGGTGGGCGCAAAAGAGATTCTCTATTACAAGGACATGAAGGTAACCCTCACAAACGGAAAAGTGAGCAACGTTGAGTAAAGCGCTCGCGCGTCCGGATGGGTGCGCGGGCCGGAACAGGAATGAGGACACGATGACGATTCAATCGCTCCGCAAAGATATGAGAATTGGTTACGCGGGATTGGTTCTTGCCGGGCTGCTGGGAACTGCTAGCGTGGTTTGCGCAGCGAATACGACCAAGCCGGCAGCTCCCGCCAAAGCCGCTGCGCCAGCTGCCAAGGCGCCTGCAAAGCCCGCCGGAGGAGGCGCTGGCGGCGGACACACTACGACAACGACTACCCATACGACAACCACCACAACGCATACGACGACCACCACTGGCGGCGCGCACGGTCCTACTACCGGCGGCGCGCATGGTCCTACCACAGCCGGTGGGCACCCCGTCGGTGGACCGGGAGCAGCTGGTCACGGTCCGGCCGGCAGTGCACACCCCTCGTCGTTTCATAGCTCTGCGCCGCGCGGTAGCAATGAGCGCACCACCAGGAGCGGCGGCGCTATCCGTACCCGCGCCAACGGCCGGGTAGCCGATGTGCATGACGCCCGGAGAGGAATGGATGTGCATCATGGCTTGGCCGGCGGGCGCAGAGTTGAGAGGGAAATGCCAGGCCACGGCCGAATCGTCTCCGAGCGCGGACGCCGCGGATACGTGCAGCGCGGCTATGCCTACCATG
>CAZSVJ010000202.1:0-6754 GCA_964610185.1 uncultured Occallatibacter sp.
TGGCCGCGGAGATGATGCGCGAAGCCAAGGCTGCGGGAGCCATCACGTCGTTCGATCTGAACTTCCGCGAGAAGCTATGGAAGATCCACGGCGGCAACGAGAAGGCTGTCGAGACTATCGCCAGCATCGTGGAGAACGTGGATGTGCTGGTGGGCAATGAAGAGGATCTGCAAAAGGGCTTGGGTATTCCGGGGCCCGAAGTTGCCGCCAAATCCAAGCTCGATCCGAGCGTGTTCTTCGGCATGATCGACAACGTCGTCAAGAAGCATCCGCATGTGAAGGTGGTGGCTACAACGTTGCGCGAGGTGCACTCCACTAGCAGGCATAGCTGGAGCGCGGTGGCATGGATCGACGGAAAGACCTACGCCGCGCCCACAGCCGAGCTGGACGTGCTCGACCGCGTGGGCGGCGGAGACGGCTTCGCGGCAGGGTTTATTTTTGGACTGCTGAGCGGCGAGCCTCCTGAAGAAGCCGTCAAGCTAGGCTGGGCGCACGGAGCGCTGCTGACCACCTTCCCCGGCGACACCACCATGGCCACCGCCGATCAGGTGCGAGCCTTCGCCAAAGGCGGATCAGCGCGTATCCAGCGGTAACCACCTGCGGTGGGGCAGTCGCCTTCGGCTCGTACTGCGCCAAGTATGCGGCGCGGGAGGCCCTGACCTTTGTCGCTATTCGCATCTTTAGCGTCCTCTGCCGCATCCATGCAACTGTTATCCTGAGCTTGGAGTGGAAGGGAACTGTTGCATGGCAAAGGTCACCCTGGTTTTTGCAGTTCTGCTGGTTGCTTTGGGTCTGCTCGGCTATCTGGGCACCGGAAGTCAACACCCAACCGCGCTGATCCCAACCTGGATCGGCATGGCGCTGGGCGTTGGCGGCTATCTGTCCATCAGCCCCAAGGAGAGCCGGCGCAAGTTGTTCATGCACACCAACGTGACGGTCGCGCTGCTGGGGTTCATCGGCGTTGCGGTTGAGCTTGTGCGCAGCTCTATCCATGCCTCCTCGGCGGGCGTGGCGACGAACCCGGCTGCGCTAGCTTCAAAAATCGCAATGGCCGCGCTGCTGCTGATCTACATTGTTCTCTGCGTCCGGTCGTTTGTGGCCGCGCGCCGTGCTGGAAAGGTTTGACTCATGGGCACCATGCGTGGTGGCGCAATGGGCTTGAGCGGTCGCGCCGAGCGCTCGCCGCATGGGCGCAGCGCGCGCGGCGCGGCGGATTTGCCCAAGCGCAAGCCCAATCTTAAAAAGCTGTGGCCTCAGGTCTGGTCGCTGATGGCGCCGCGAAAGGGTCTGCTTGTCCTGGGCTTCTTCTTGATGGCGATTAACCGCCTTGCCGGCTTGGTATTGCCCCTTATCTCGAAGCCGCTACTGGATACTGTGCTCTCCCCGACTCATCCGCGAGCCGATTGGCTGCCGCGCATCATTCTGATTGTGCTTTCGGCTACACTGCTGCAGGCCATCACATCTTTCTCCTTGACGCAATTGCTCTCGAAAGAAGGCCAGCGGCTTATCGCCGAGATGCGGCGTCAAGTACAGCGGCATGTGGGCCTGCTTTCCGTCGCCTACTACGATGAGAACCGCACCGGAACCCTGGTGGCGCGCATTATGACCGACGTTGAAGGCGTGCGTAACCTGGTGGGCACCGGGCTGGTGGATTTTGTAGGTGGAATGGTCACTGCAATCCTGGTCTTCTTTTTCCTGCTCCATCGCAGTGCTACGGTCACGCTCACAGTTTTCGCTGTAGTGGGCGTATTTGTCTTTTTCCTGCAATATGGCTTCAAGCGGATTCGCCCCATCTTCCGCGAGCGGGGCAAGATCAACGCCGAGGTTACCGGGCGCCTGACTGAGTCGCTGGGCGGCGTGCGCGTCATCAAGGGCTATCACGCGGAGGAACGCGAGGCCCAAGTCTTCGGCGTTGGCGTAGACCGCCTGCTGGACAACGTGATGAAGTCGCTGACCATGACCAGCGTGCTCGGGTCGGCCTCGACGACAGTCCTCGGAATCGTCTCCGCCCTGGTGATGTGGCTGGGCGGTCATCTGGTGTTGAACAACGCCTGGACGGTCGGCTCTTACTTTCAATACAACATGTTTCTGGCCTTGATGATCGCGCCCGTCTTTCAGATCGTGAACATCGGCACACAGTTGACTGAGGCGTTTGCCGGTCTCGACCGTACCAACGAGATCATGTCTGAGCTCGAAGAGAATCAGAGCCCCGGACGCACGGAGAAGATGCCGCCCATCCGCGGTAACGTCAGATTCGAGAATGTGGAATTTGCCTACCAGGCCGACAAACCGGTTCTACACGGCATTACCTTCAAGGCCGAGCCGGGAACCGTGACCGCGCTGGTGGGCTCGTCGGGATCGGGCAAGTCGACGATCATCAGCTTGCTCTGCGCCTTCCACACGCCAACAAGCGGCCGCGTTCTTGTGGACGAGATAGACCTTGCCCACGTGGACCTGAACACATACCGCTCCCAACTGGGCGTAGTGCTGCAGGATTCGTTTTTATTCGACGGAACCGTCCGCGAGAACATCATGTTCTCCAGGCCCAATGCCACCGAGGAGCAATTTCTCTTTGCCTGCAGAACCGCGCGGGTGGACGAGTTTGCCGAGCGCTTTCCCGATGTCTATGACACGATTGTTGGCGAGCGCGGCGTGAAGCTCTCCGGCGGTCAGCGGCAGCGGCTCTCGATAGCCCGCGCGCTGCTGGCCGAGCCGCGCATCCTCATTCTCGACGAAGCAACAAGCTCTCTAGATTCCGAGTCCGAGGCAATGATCCAGGCCGGACTCAACCAACTCATGGAGGGGCGCACGACTTTTGTCATTGCCCACCGGCTTTCGACAATCCGCCGCGCCGACCAGATTCTGGTTGTCGAAGACGGCCGCATTGTCGAGCGGGGCAACCACGCCGAGCTCTTTGCTCTAGGCGGCCGCTATTACGACTTGTACACCCGCCAGCACGGACTTGAAGCGAACCTGTTCCTCGCGCCCGGCGAAGGCGATGTGGTAGAGCCATAGCCTCAGGTTTCGGAGGGTGCGGGCTGTGTCCCATTCATCGCAGCTTTATCGGTCGCCGCGGCGACAGCGGGTCTTCGCATCGACAGGCCGATGCCGAGCGATTTGTGCGTCGAAACTCGCCGAGAATCTGCCCAAATTAATGCAAACGAAACTCCATTCAGAGCTAGAGTTATTTGATCGCGAAACTGCCCAGCCGATCCCAAAACCAGAAATTGCGTATCACTACTTGACATGCCCCGCATCTCCCGGCAAACTGGGAATGGCATCACCGCGCGGAACGGAGGTCCATAATGCGAGACACGGCACCTCAGGGTACTTACAAGGTTCAGGCACTGGACAGGGCATTTGCCGTCCTTGATTTGCTTGGAGAAAGCGAGACCCCTCTAGGACTTGCGCAGGTTGCATCGTCTCTCCAGCTGCACAAAAGCACAGCCCATCGCTTCCTGATGGTGCTCGAGCGTCACCGCATGGTGGAACGAACCACGAGCGGCAAGTTCCGCCTGGGCCTAAGGCTTTTCGACTTCGGAAATCGCGCCATCGAACAATATGACCTCCGCGAGCGCGCTCAGCCTCACCTTCGCCGCCTGGTAGCCGAAACCGAAGAAACAGCGCATTTGTGTGTTTTGGAGGCCTCCCGCGTTATCTACATCGACAAGATCGAACCCGCTCGCTCGGTGCGCATGATTACCCGGATCGGAGCCAGCAACCCGGTGCATTGCACGTCGGTTGGGAAAGCGATTCTGGCTTTTTTACCCGAGGAGCGCGCAGCTGAAGTTTTGCGCCGCGTCCGCTTCGAGCGTTTCACGCATCGCACAATCGCCACTGCGGAGGCGCTGCGCGCGGAGATGGAGAAGACTCATCGACGCGGTTATGCCGTGGATGACGAGGAATTTGAGGAGGGATTGCGCTGCATCGCCGTTCCCCTGCTCGACGCGCAGCGCCTGCCCGTCGCGGCGGTGAGCATTTCAGGCCCATCGTTCCGCGTGACGGCGCAAAAGCTGCCTTCTATCGCCAATCATCTGCTCCAGTGCGTGCGGGGCATCTCGATGGATATGGGCTACACGTCGAGCGGACGCGCCAATCGGGCGGCCTGGTCCGCGTAGGCCAGGTTCGCCGCCGAATGCGGCTCGGGAAACGCCTTTTGACGCGCATTTTCGATGGAGCCAAGGTTCGTTTGCAATGGTGGAACCGGCGTCGATGACCGACGCAAATGGGACCACGAGCTATAGTTACGATAGTTTGGACCGCCTGACCGCCAAAGCAACTCCGGAAGGGACCCTGAACTATACTTACGATGCCGCCGGCAACGTAGCGTCTGTCAGCTCGAACCACGTCAATGGAGTTTCGGTTAGCTATGCCCACGATGAACTCAATAGGCTCAGCACCGTCACCGACGGCCGCTTGCAGGGCAATCAAGTGACGACTTACGCCTTCGACCCAGCCAATAACGTGACTACGGTGAGCTATGCCAACGGCGCGCAGAGCGCGATGACCTATGACGCGCTTAATCGCCTCACGGGATTGGCCACGCAGTCCACCGGCTACCTATATCAACGCGGTCCCACAGGAAATCTGACCGGCGCTACCGAGCTGAGCGGAAGAGCGCTCAGTTGGAACTACGATGGCATCTACCGCCTGACGAACGAAACCATAAGCTCCGACCCGAGCCATAACAACGGAAGCGCGAGTTATACGCTTGATCCAGTCGGTAACCGGCTCTCCGAGACCTCCTCACTTGCCGGATTGGACCCCGGGACGTTTGGCTACAACGCAGATGATGAGGTTACATCAGAAACATACGATGCCAATGGGAACACCCTTGCCACAGGCGGAAAGACCTTCGCCTACGATGCGGAGAATCACATGACCTCGATGACCTCGGGCAGCACGACGGTCACGATGGTCTACGATGGCGACGGAAACCGCGTTGCCGAGACAGCGAGCGGGGTAACTACGCAGTATCTCGTTGACGATCTGAATCCAACCGGTTATGAGCAAGTCGCCGAAGAATTGGTTGGCGGTGCGGTTGCCCGTCAGTACACCTATGGTTTGCAACGCATCAGCGAGAACCAAGTTGTTGATAACACCTGGACGCCAAGTTTCTACGGCTACGACGGCGGCGGCAGCGTTCGCCAACTGACTAACACCGCCGGAGCGGTGACGGACACGTACGAATACGACGCCTTCGGCAATTCATTCGCCAAGACAGGGTCGACACCGAACAACTACTTGTACCGCGGCGAACAATACGACTCCGACCTCGGCCTGTATTATCTCCGCGCCAGATACTACAACCCTGGGACGGGAAGGTTCATGTCACGTGACCCGGAAGACGGCATCGATACTGATCCAAAGACTTTGCATAAGTACAACTATGCCGGTGGTGATCCGGTGAACGCAATTGACCCGACCGGCAGAGCTACGATTCCGTTCCCAGCTCCCGCACCTCAGCCTAAGAGCAGCGCCGGGGCTGGTTTTGAATACGCCTTGCTCATTACCGCAATAGCGATAGAAGCGATACCTGCTGAAAAGGCACTTGCTTGCGCTTTGAAAACGGCATATGACTATGTGGCAAAGTCTGTAGCTGCAATGAAACTGGCTATTCCCAATCCATCTGAATGCAGAGCCGAATGTCCGCCCTGTGATCCACCCGCTGGGACACAATGCTACGAATCTCATTCGGGACACACACATAACGGCTGGGACCCGCACTATCGCATTTGGATACAGAACCAAGATCAAAATACATGTAAGTGTTTTTGGAACAAGCAGCGCGGCACGACAGGTGTCACTCAATTTCCACCTGCCGGGCTTGAATGCAGTTCCTACCCGACATGGCCTTGGAACTGAGGTGCACCTTATGATGAGGCGTGTTAGCGCAGGGTTTAGCTTCCGAATACAAGCTGAACGGCAAGGGGAAGACCCTAGGCAAGTGGATCAATATCTCATGCCTACTAATCGGAATCCGATCAGTGCAGATACGAGTGTATGGCTCATGCCTGGCGTCCTTGATAATTTGCTCCTGGATTCTACACAAGAATTCTGGAACCCTCTGGGTTTGGCCAAAAGCATCCAATTATTATTGGATGCTTGCCGAGAGCGTGGAATCCAGCATGAAGACTTGTCTCCCGTCTGTCTGACGATTAATGGCGCGTCCATGGGGTCGCTGATCAAACGATGTGGGCCAGGATATTTTTACAACGCTCCAAGTGAAGACGACTTGCTGTCAACAGGATGGCGCTTTTTGGGTTTTGATGCCGTCGAATTGAATGGCCTAACGAGTGGCTTGAAGGGTATCGGATACAAAGAGCCATCTCTGTCCGAGTTGCGGAAGCGGTTCGGTGGCGCACTCAATGAGGTTGGCCTATTCAGCGACGAGGCGACAGCCGCCGAGTTCGCAAAAGTGCGAGGGCTAGAAATACCGGCGCACGCCCCGTTCGATGTCGTCGGTGTCCTCATTCACGATCCGATTAGCCAGTAGAGCGCGGGGCATGGGCGGCGTTCGCGGTCCATCCAGATCGTCGTCTCCGCCCTGCCATCCTGCCTTCATCCAGCATCGTGAAGAGCGCGGTGCTTTGCACCGGGAGTGACCTGACCCCATTTTCCGTCCAGTTTGGTGTATGGAATCATAACCTAGTTTTCGCCCGTTTTGCCAAGCCGCAGGTTTACAGTTGCAGCCGGCAAGCGCGAAGATGAATTCGGCTGGCGAAGCGGAAGCGGGCAATGCAGGAGTGCAACC
>CAZSVJ010000203.1:0-6746 GCA_964610185.1 uncultured Occallatibacter sp.
GTTGGGCTCATAACCCAAAGGTCGCTGGTTCAAATCCAGCCCCCGCAACCAATAATTCCAGAAAACAGAGTTTAGGATGGGGCCGAGAGAAGCGGCCCCTTTCCATTTTTGCCGAATGTCCGCGCGACGTTCGTGTTCTTGGGTGCGGGCTCGTTTGCGCTCACTGCCAATCGCACGATTGGCTGGACGTCTCTATTCCCGCGCACCTTCCTTTAGGTAGTCTCGGGTTCGCTGCATGGCGTTCCGCTGCCTCGGCTGCGAAGGCAGAGGTTCAAAGCGAGCCCCAGGCGCTAGCAATATTTTAGATTCAAATCGCCACGAAACATCCTGCGCGGGCTGGCCGGATTGATCCGGAGTTGTCGCCGATCAGCACGTTCCCCGAGATTGACAAGCTTGTGTTCGGCAGTTTGATTGCTCGTTTTTCTCGATTCTCCACTCCCCAGCTTGACGCTTAAACTGCTGCCAATACGGCTGCGCTTTCCAGATTGGATTGAGCGCCATTCCCTTAATCCGCGGTTTCCAAATCGGTACGACGGTGGGGCGAGTCCAAAAGGGAACGAAAGCCGGGAAATGAGCCGCCGATAAGGAAGGCAGAACCTGTTTTTTCTCCCATCATCAAGTTGGAAGCATTTGGTCGAGGCGCCAAAGAGGCGAAGCGCCAAGAGAACGGGAGACCCTCATGCAGGGACGGGATAATTCTCCACTGGTTTTTGTAGTGGATGACGATTCCAGCATCATTCGCACGGTTGAGGGATTCCTGAGGCGGGCCGGATTTCGGACGGCAAGCGCGGGGGATGTGGCCGGAGGATTGAGAGGGATCCGCGAGCAGAGTCCCGACTTGATTCTGTTGGACGTCAACTTGCCGGATGGGTCCGGCTTCGACGTCTGCCGCACTTTGAATAACGAGGCATCGGCCTTCACGACACCGATTCTTTTCATCTCCGCCAATGAAGACACGTCGACCAAGCTACAGGGATTTGAAATTGGCGGGGTGGACTATATTACCAAGCCAATCGTGGGGGCAGAGGTCATTGCCCGGGTTCGAACCCATCTGCGGCTCAAGCGGGCTTACGAACGTCTCGCCGAACTCCAGGCGGAGCGGGTACAGCAGTTGGCCACCGCTCAACAGAATTTGATGCCCCGTCCGGCAGACTTTCCCAACGCGCATTTTCACGTGTCGATCCGCCAGGTACTTACGGCAGGCGGGGATTTTTACGATGTCATCCCGGCAGGTGAAGGAATCGTGGACTATATCGTCGCAGACGCCAGCGGACACGATCTAGCGGCATCCCTATGGACAGCGTCATTGAAGGCGCTGGCCGCCGAATACGCGAGCCCGCTGAACCTTCCCCTGGAAGCCGTGCGCGCCATCAACAACTCCCTTTGCCGGATGCTTCCTTCCGGCGCGTTCTTCACGCTTGTGTATGCGCGGCTCAATCATCAAACGGGCCGCCTATCGCTGGTCAACGCGGGTCATCCGCCGGCGATCGTACTTCGCAACAGTGGAGGCGATCCGGTCATTGTGCGGCAGGAAGGCGACGTGGTCGGCGCCTTCGCCGACGCGGTGTTCAGCATCGAGGAAATGACCTTGCAAAAAGGCGATCGGATCTTCTTCTATACCGACGGACTGATCGAAACCGGCGGCTCATACGAAGAAAACCTTCATCGCCTGGCCAGCGCATGTGTCTCACGGAGGAGCTTGCCGCTCGATGACCTTGTCCCAGCAGTTGTGAACGATGTGATGGCGAACCTGTCTCCAGCGGACGACACGCTGTTCATGGGGGTGGAACGATGAAATCGCCTCGGGAACAAACACCGATCTCCTTCCGTGAAACCATTCCATCGCGATTGGAAGAAGCGGAATTGTTATGTTTGAAAATTCGTAAAATGCTCCAGAACAACGGCCTGTCCCCGCTCTGCTTCCCGGTCGAGCTGTTAGCGCGCGAATGCCTTGCCAATGCGGTCAATCACGGGAACGGAAACGATGCCAATAAGTCGATCGTGTTCCAGTTCTCGATCGGGCGAGAGTGGATCCAGTTGCAAGTTAGCGACGATGGTCCTGGGTTCGCTTGGCGAAAAGCAAATCAAAAGACATTGAATACAACGGAGACTTCCGGCCGCGGGTTGCGACTCTACGCGCTCTATGCCGAACGCGTGCGGTTCAATCGCCTTGGTAACCAAATCACACTCTGGATAAGCAAGGGAAACCGAATTAGAAAGGATGACTCGAAAATGGCTGCTTTCACGATTGAACAGAACGACCAGCAAGGCTCGGTGAAACTGACGGGAGATTTGACTGCAATCCTGGTTCCAGATCTGCAGGCGGGCCTAAAGAAGGTACTGGGCAAGGGGGTGCGCGACTTGGTGTTCGACCTCGGAAGCACTGCGATGCTGGACTCGAGCGGCATGGGCCTTCTGATCGCGACGGCCAACAGCCTGAATCCGAATGGAGGTAAGGTTCGCGTGACGAACGTTTGCCCCGACATCTTCCGCCTGCTACAGAGCATGCGGTTGACGGCGCGTCTCAACGTCAGTGCAAGAGCGGAATAGGAGAGTCGACATGGCTAACGATGCGGAATTGAATTTTGACGATGAATTGCTTGCCGAGTTCATCAATGAATCGCGTGAACACCTCACCACCATCGAGACCGATTTGCTGGCCATCGAAGAGGGTGGAGCAGACATCGATTTGGAACTGGTGAATAAGGTATTTCGGGCGGCCCATTCCATCAAGGGCGCCAGCGGCTACTTCGGGCTGATCACGGTCAAGGAGCTGGCGCATAGAGCCGAAACTGTCCTGGACATGATCCGGTCAAAGAAGATGGCTCCGAACGCCGAGATTACCAACCTTCTGTTGGCGGCCTTCGACAAACTGCGCGATATGATCAATCACCCCGCCGAGAGCGCGAACGCCGATATCAGCGAGCTGGTTTTGAACCTGACTGGCTTGGCGTCGTCTTACTTACCGGCGGAAAAGAAAGCTTCCCTGACTGAGACCGTCTCGCTCAAGCCGGAAGGGGGCGGCTCCCCCATAGCGATGTCCAAGTTCGACTTTGAACGGTCGAAGGAGACGGGCAGTTATCTGTACTCGGTCGAATACGACCTCATTCACGACATAGAGCGTCGCGGTCAGAACGTGCTCGATGTCTTCCGCACCTTGTCGGCGGCGGGACAGATCATGGATTGCGAGGTGAATTTCGAGGCGGTCGGCACGCTGGACGACCCAATCGGAAATCAGTTGCCGCTGCGGTTGGTTCTGGCCACTATTTTCCAGCCTGACGGCATCGATTTTCTGTTTCCTCATAACCGGCATAAGGTCAAGCTGCTTTCAGAGTCCGGCTCGGCCGCTCCGGATGCGCCCGCTTCTCCAGCGGCCGCCGAGCAGGCGCCGGCGCGCCCAACGATCGCGCAACCGGAGGTCAAGAGCGATGTTCCCGAAACTGTGCACACGGCGGCGTCGGCAGCCCCGTCGCCAGCCCCCGCCCCGACAGTTGCGAAAACCGCTGCCAGCCCCGCAGCGTCTGCAGCCGTGGTCGAGGATAGCATCCGCGTCAACGTGGCGACACTCGAGATGCTGGGGAATCTGGCCGGCGAGTTAGTGTTGGGGCGCAACCAACTGCGCGCCTCCATTGCGCAGAACAATGCGCGCGCCCTGAAGGCAGCCGACCAGCGCATCAATCAGATCACCTCCGAGTTGCAGGATGTGGTCATGCAGACCCGGCTTCAGCCCATCGGCAATGTGTTCGGCAAATTCCCGCGGCTGGTGCGCGATCTAGCCGCTTTTTTGCACAAGGACATTCAGCTGGACGTTCGAGGCAAGGACGTGGCGCTCGATAGGAGCCTGCTCGAATCCCTCTCCGATCCTTTGACGCATATGGTGCGCAATGCCGTCGATCATGGCGTCGAGCTGCCCGAAGACCGGGTCAAAGCCGGCAAGCCCCGCCAGGCCCAAGTCTCGATCGATGCCCGCCACGAAGCCGGCCAGGTGGTGGTGGAAATCGTAGACGATGGCAAGGGCATCGACCCGGAGCGCATTGCCAGTGTTGCCCTGGGCAAAGGACTGATCACAGCCGAAAAGCTGGAGGGCATGTCGGCAAAGGACAAGACTTTCTTGATATTCCTTCCCGGTTTGTCGACCAACACCGAGGTGAGCGACATCTCCGGGCGCGGGGTGGGCATGGATGTGGTCAAGACCAACCTCGACCGCCTGGGCGGCAAGGTGGAGATCGTTTCCGTCCTCGGCAAAGGCACAACGTTTCGCATCAAGCTGCCCCTGACGCTGGCCATTATCCCATCGCTAATCGTCTCGGTTGAAGGCGATCGCTTTGCCATTCCGCAGATCAATGTGGAGGAGATGCGCCACGTGCTGCCCGGCCAGGCCAAGACGCGCATCGAGATTGTGGGCGACGCCGAGGTGCTGCTGCTGCGGGAAAGGCTGATTCCGCTGGTACGCTTTGCCGACCTGCTGGGAGTGCCTCCCACCTATGACGATCCGAATACCGATCAAAAAGAGAACGATCGCCGCACCAAGATGGCGGACCGGCGCTCGCATCGCGTTCCCGCTCCAGGCGAGGAACCATCCGAGCCGCAAGCCGCTGGGCCGGTGCATGCGCGCAAGCCCGGCGACCGCCGTCATAACGGGGGCGCCCTCGAAATCGTGGTGGTCAACACCGGCGCGCAAACCTACGGCCTGGTGGTAACCAGCTTCCACGACACCGAGGAGATTGTCGTCAAGCCATTGGGCTCGCACCTCAAGGGGCTGGAGGAGTATGCCGGCGCAACCATCCTGGGCGACGGCTCCGTGGCCCTGATCGTCGACGTGGCCGGGCTTGGAGTGAAAGCCAACCTGGACGCGGTTACTCGCATGACACGCGCCCGGGAGCGGGCCGCGGAAACGCTTGAGGAAGATTTCTCCGACAGCCATTCGCTCGTGTTGTTCCAGAATGGCCCGAACGTGCTCTGCGCTCTGCCGCTGGATACGGTGACGCGTATCGAGCACATCGCCCCCCAGCAGGTGGAGACGATCGGCGGGCGGCGCACCATGCAATATCATGGCGGGCTGCTGCCGCTGGTCACGCTCTCCGACGCGGCCCAGGTCGAGCCCATTGGCGACTGCAAGGATCTGGCGGTCATGATTGCCAATATCCGCGGCCACGAGGTGGGCATGCTGGGAGCGATGCCCGCCGATGTGGTCGATACGGACGCCAAGATCGATCAGACCACCCACCGCCAGAAGGGCGTGGCCGGGTCCACCATTCTTGGCGACCGCACGGCGCTGATCGTCGATCTGTACGAATTGGTGGATACCGCCTTCCCCGAATGGGCCGCGCAGCAGTCGGTTGAGCAGCCGCGCTCGGCCAACGCTCAGCATACGGCGGTGCTGCTGGCCGAGGATTCCGATTTCTTCCGCGCCCAGGTCAAGCGCTTCCTCGAGGAGGACGGCTATCCCGTGCTGGCCGCGCCGGACGGCGAAGCCGCCTGGGAGCTGCTGCTCAAGAATCTCGACAAGGTGCGGGCCGTGGTGACTGACATCGAGATGCCGCGCCTGGATGGGCTGGGATTGGCGCGCCGCATCCGCGCCGATCAACGCACCGCGCGCCTGCCCATCATTGCCCTTACTTCGCTAGCCGGCGAGGACGATATCGCCCGCGGCAATGCCGCCGGCATCAACGACTACCAGACCAAACTCGACCGCGACCGGCTGCTCGAGCGCCTGAAAGAGTATTTGGGCGCGGGCGCTCCGCACGCGGCAGCAAACGAAACCGTTCACGCGGCGGCTTGATGCTTGCCGCCGGTTGGACAGTGCTGAACCTGCCCAGCCTTGCATTCCGATCGAAATGCAACATCAACCTGAAGGAGAGAGAAATGACGAAGTTTAGCTTGAAAATGCAGTTGGGTTTGGGTTTCGGTGTTCTGCTCGCGATCATGGCGATCATGGGCGTTGTCGGCTACCGGGCATCCGCGACGGTCGAGGAGCTAAACGCAGTCGAAGACACGGCCTCGCGCAAGGTCGACCTGGGCCATGAGATCCAGCTGCATCTTGAAAAGAAGAAGGTCGGCGGCCGCGACGCCTTGCTGACCGGGCACGCCGAGGGACTGATGGCGGCAAGGGCCGGCTTTCAAGGCGCCCTGGCCGAACTCAAACCCCTGCTTTCAACCCCCGAGGGCGAGAAGTTCTTCGCCGACATCTCGGAGGAAACCGCGACCTACGACGGTATCGTAGATCGTTCCTTGGAACTGAACGGAGCTCACAACAGCAAGGGAGCGCTGGACCTATTCTACGGAACCGAGGCCCAGGCGGTACGCGCCAAACTCCAGGAGAGCACCGACGGGCTTGTGAAGTTTTATGGGGCCATTGGCGATGCGACGCAGCAAAAGGAGACGGATTCGGTGCACGGCGCGAAGATGACGCTGCTGATTCTCGTCCTGGCCGGCCTGGCTGTGGGCGTTGTCGTGGCTGTCGTGATTACGCGCAGCATCACAAAGGCAATCGCGGAAGCCGTAAGCGTCGTCGAGCGAATCAGCAAGGGCGACGTTTCGGTCAATGTCCCCGACGCGCTGCGCAACCGAAAAGACGAGATCGGCATTCTTGCAGTTGCTATGCAAACCATGACGGAAAGTCTGCGCAAGCTTCTGACGGGCATCGCCAGTGGCGTTCAGACGCTTGCCGCCGCTGCCACGGAACTGTCGGCCGTATCCAAGCAAACAGCCTCCGGGACAGCCTCCATGTCCGACAAGACGCATAC
>CAZSVJ010000204.1:0-6685 GCA_964610185.1 uncultured Occallatibacter sp.
GTGGTGAGAACGAAGATATCGAGCAGGTCCGGAAAGAACATATCCCATTCAAAGACGGTGACCATTCCCAAGGCCACGAAGGAATAAATCACAAAGAAGAAGTGATGATTGACGCGCAGCCAGTAAGAGGGGTAGCCGCCGAAGATCTGATGGTATTCAGGCCAAAGATAGAGCGCGACGACAAAGCCTGGAATGCCAGTCGCGCAGGCGATCAGAATCAGCCGCGACTTGGCGTCGCCGTCGGGCGATGCGGTTTCATGGTTAAAGAAGCGCTCAAGAAAATGGCGAACAAGAAGCGAGAACTGGCTGCGTTCAGGCTCGCGCACCGCGCCCAGAGCCGCCTGCGCATTCAACGACAGGATCTTGGGCTCGGACATCATCAACAGACGCTGAAATTCGTCAGACATGGGCGATCCGCATGACCTCAACCATTTCTTGCGCCGTGCTTCTGGTGTCTTGCTGCTCAACCAGTTGCGCAAAGACGCTTTCAAGGTTGGGGAGACTCATCAACTTAGTAAGTTCCGAGGGACGCGCGTCGGCAAGAATCCTGCCTTTGGCAATAACAATCACGCGGTTGCAAACCTGCTCCACAACCTCGAGCACGTGCGAGATATAGAGGATTGCTTTGCCTTCTGCGGCGAGCAATTCAAGCAGGTCCTTGAATAGGCGACCGGAGACAACGTCGAGGCCGGAAAGCGGTTCGTCGAAGATAAGCAACTTCGGATCGTGCAGCAACGCCGCGGCGATCAGTACACGCTGCCGCATTCCCTTTGAATATGTCGAGATAGGTGAGTACTGCCAGGACTCAAGATGCAGAAGCTTGAGCAGCCGCGTTGCCTTAGCTTCAATAAGCGGCTCGGCGAGGCCGCGGAGTCTCCCGACAAGTTGCAGATATTCCAGCCCTGAGAGGTAGGTATAGAGGTGAGCTTCCTCCGGGACGTAACCGAGAACGCTGCGGAAGGCAACCATGTTTTTGCGAATATCCTGGCATTCAAACAGAACGCGTCCATCGCTCGGCCGCAACATGCCGGTAATGATTTTGACGGTGGTGGATTTGCCCGCGCCGTTGGGGCCCAGGAAGCCCACAATTTCGCCGGAGGCCACCTTGAATGAAATATTCTGGATGGCCGGGATGGTACGGAAACTTCGGGACAGGTTTTCGATTTCCAGCATGGGCTCACCAACTGACTCAGCATACCCTATGTAGCAAACGGCATATGGTATTGTCAAGTAGATTTCTACATAGTTACAATGCGTCATGGTTACAGAGGCGAAACTGTCGCACACAGCGGCAATGATTCTTCAAGCGGTAGACGCCGGATTCGTCTACGGCTTCAGCATTATGGAGATGACCGGCCTGCCAAGCGGCACGGTCTATCCAGCGATGCGGCGACTGGAGCGCGACGACTTAATTCGCTCGCAGTGGGAGCGGCAGTCGATCGCCGATGCCGAACAGAGGCCGCCGAGGAAGTATTACAAGCTCACGCCGGCGGGCAGAAATACGCTTGAATCATCGCGCAAACGCTATCCACTGCTTGAGCGGCTGATTCCGTCAGAGTCTGAGGAGAAAGTGAGGCAAGGATGAAGCCCTCTTTCTTCGGTCTCATTCATTTCGGCCTTCTACGCGGCGCTTCTTTGCTGGTGCCGGGTATTCAGCGCGCGGAGTGGCGGCGAGAATGGAATTCCGAGCTTTGGCATGTGCGCCATTCCTGCAGGCTCATGGAGGGGGCATCGTGGCGAGCGGAACGAGAAGTTGCTTCGTTTTGTCTCGGGGCGTTTCAAGATGCGTTTTGCCTGATGCGGCAGAAGGCGCGAGCGGATAAATCTCTTACGGCGTCGAAAGGCTCGGCCTCGCACTGCATGCTTGTGCTCGGGGCGTTGTTAGCCGCGAGTTATTTCATGACACTGCTGTTGCCCGGTGTGCGCGCGGAACATTTCTTATCGAAATACCAGGCCGATCCGGGCCTGGTGATGATTCAGAATGCGAATAACGGCAAAGCCGGGCCAACAATCTCATCGAGACAGTTTCGGGCCTGGGCGGGGCGAAGACAAAAGTACTTTGACGGCTTGGCGTTTTATCGGATCACGCCCGAGGTTGTGTCGACTGCGCCGCATATCCAGACTGGATGGGAAGTGGCTGGAGCCAGCTCAAATCTCTTTGCGCTGCTCGGATTGCCTGCACGGTATCAGCCGCCGGGCGACGAAGCGGCTGGTGATTTTCCGAAATTGATTCTAAGCGACGAACTTTGGAAGAAAGCCTTCGGTGGCAATCCGAATGTAGCTGGCAGCATCGTTAGCGTGGGTTCGCGCAAAGCGAGAATCGTTGGAGTTGCGCCCGCGGGTTCGTGGAGGCTGCCGGGAAGAGTAGACGCGTGGCTGCTCGAACCCGATTCTCAACTTGCCGCCGAAGGCGTGGGATACGTTGTTGCGCACCTGACGGCCTTGGGCCGGGCCGAGATGTGGACCACGCGCGTTCCTATCACCGCAAACATTGCGGACGGTTCCGAAGACGATCTGCTGGGTGTTTCACTCGATCGCGATTCAGCGCCGCCGTGGGCCGTATATATGTTCGCGGTCATGCTGGCTCTGCTGGCACTGCCGGCCATCACCTCCGTCTCGCTGGGAGAAAGCAGCGTGAGTTCTCACCGGACATCCTGGCCGAGGCGACTCTGCCGTTGGAGCTTTCTAATCGCGAAGTTCGGCCTGCTTTTGCCGATCGTCTATTTTGCGTCCATCGACCTGGCCTATTGGAGCGTCGCGCTCACTCCGTCTTCATCGGTGTATATTCAGTTGACCGCTTCGTTTTCGATCTGCCTATTTGGCCTGCGCTGGGTGCTGAAAGATCAGCGGCAAAGGTGCCCGGTATGTCTGCGGCGAGTGGAGCATCCGGCCCAGGTTGGGCAGGCTTCGAGAACTTTCCTTGACTGGAATGGAACTGAGCTAATGTGCATGGACGGCCATACGTTGCTGCATGTCCCAGGCCTGCCGACCAGCTGGTTCGGCACGCAGCGCTGGCTCTATCTCGACACATCGTGGGGATTTCTGTTTGCGAGCCCAGACGCAGGAATAAAAAATGAGGTAGTTTGAGAATGGCGGGTGGGGTGAAATGTACCTGGCCCAGGAGAGCCGGATGGGCGCCGCGAGACCGGCTTGAAGCCAGGTGCCCGCCGCACCGGTCATGCTGGCATCTTGGTCTCCCACCCTTGACGCAAAAAGCGCGCTGCCCGGCGGGCACCCAGATGGGGCACCCGCATTCATTCGGGAGGCGGGATAGACGTCGGCCAACTTACTCCTTGTAAAGAGCAGCTCCGGCAATGGCGCCCGCGACGACTTCAACCAGGCCGCCGGCGGTTGTGTAAAGCGCGAGGTGACGCGAGAAGAGACCCGCTACGCACATGAAGCCGACGTTGGGAAGCAGAGTTCCTAAAATCCAGACGACCACGCCGGCATAGACCGCGGTCTTGACTCCAGCGCCAAGCCTGGGCCGAATGGCGGCATAGATCCAAACCAGTAGGATGCCGCCGATGATGCCGAGCAGGTTGAATCCGATCCACATGTTAGGCGAGAGGTCGGTATGCCCGAGCCTCGCCATCCCGTCTGCCCACGAAGGTGCCAATAACAATCCGTCCACGAGGTAGCCCAAGACATCCGAAACGATCCCGGCCACAATTCCGCCGAGGATCACACGACCTAAGTTGATTTTGCCCATGCTGTCTCCTTTTCAACGTATTTTGGTGGAACGTGCTGAAAACAAGGTTGTTCAAAATTAGGTTTGAAACACGATCCGGGGGAATCGCGCAAGTATACGCACGGAGTGATCGCTGAGCAAGAATATTCTTCGCGAAGGAGACAACTGTCCCGATTCGGCTTGCGTTCCCAATTCACCCGGAAATCTTGCCCGTATGCGCAATTGGCTGGTTTTTCGATGGCTATTGCCACCCGCAGAGCCTCTACTCGGAATTGCAACCCGTGGATGGCATCTCTTTCGCGCATCCGCATTTTTCACGAACTTCTCGCCGCTTCTCGAATTCCAGCCGCAGGACACTGAACTCCGAACCTGGGACGACCAGCACAAAAGGAATGGACACATGGCACTCGTCAAGAGGACGGCCGCACAGGCGTCTCCCAGTTTTGAAGGAAAGCCCTCGCTCGTTACCACGCGAGAGGCGGAAGCACAACGCAAAAAGGCGAGGACTCTCGCCAAGCAGCAGCAGGCCGCAGAGCGCATTGCGGCAGCTACGGGACAATTGGCTTCGGGCATTGCGGAAGCATCCTCGGCTGCGGAGGAATTGAGGCGCGCCAGCGAGCAGATCGCTACCGGCGCCGAACAAGCTTCAAGCGCCGCGCAGGAGTCTCTGGCGGCATTTCAGCAGGTCGGCGTGGCCATCGCGCGCCAATTGCAAAATGCCGACGTCAGCCGCGCCAAGGGCGAAGTTTGCCAGACGCTTATCGCTCGCACCAGCGCCGATGTCGCCGGCCTGATCGCGAATGTTGCGGTGGCCGCACAACGCCAGCTCGCTTCCGTGCAAATGGTGATCGAGCTTGAAACGCAGGCCGCCAACATTGGAGACATCGTCAAGGCTGTGGCTCGCATCGCCGACCAAACCAATCTGCTGGCCCTGAATGCCGCCATCGAGGCTGCGCGCGCCGGTCAGCACGGCAAGGGGTTCGCCGTGGTCGCCGACGAAGTGCGGACACTGGCTGAAACTTCAGAAAAGAGCGCCAAGCAGATTCAGGAGCTTGTCGGGCAGATTCAGCAAGATGTCAAGGTCATCGCCGGTGGCATCAATGTGTCCGCCAAAACGATGGAGGACGAAGTTGAGAAGGGCAAGCTGGTAACCGTGCAACTGGAGCAGATCCGCCTGGACGCCATCGAGATTGTAAAGGGCATTGGAGAGATTGCCGCCAACGCCGCGCAGTCGAACGTCGCATCGCAGCAGGCACTGAAGGGATCGCAGGACATTGCGGCCGCAGCCGAAGAGCAGTCGGCCGCGGCTGAAGAGTCCGGCAAGACCGTGGCCGAGCAGACCCAGGCCTTGGGCGAATGCGAAGTGGCGGCGCAATCGCTGGCGGAGTTGGCGGAGGACTTGAAAAATTCGACCGATGTGGCCAAGAGCGCCGAGCAGGTTGCTTCCGCAGCCGAGGAGCTGTCTTCGGCCGTGCAGGAGATCAGCAGGTCAGGAGCGCAGATCACGACTGCTCTCGACCAGATTCGCAAGGGCTCCGAGGTGCAGTCCGCGGCCTCCGAAGAAGCTGCCACCGCGTCCAGCCAGATTGAGAAGGGGTTGGAAGTTGCCCAGAAGCGCGCAACAGCCAGCTCCGATAAGGTAATCGCCATCAAGACGTTGCTGGGCGAAAACAAGACTGCCGTCAATGGGCTCATAACGGGCCTTTCCACTTCCGCGGACGCATCCCGCGGCAGCATCAAGCAGATGAACGACCTGGAACTGGTGTCGAGACGCATCGACAAGATTGTCGAAGCCATCAGCACCGTGTCCATCCAGACCAACATGCTGGCCGTCAACGGCGCCATTGAAGCGGCGCGTGCCGGAGAGTTCGGCAAGGGCTTTGTGGTGGTGGCTACCGACATCCGCAACCTGGCCCACGATTCTTCTGAAAACGCCGACAGGATCAAGGACCTTGTGAAGGCGGTTCAGGATCAGATTGGCATCGTCGGCCGGGATTTGAGCGAGATTGTGGCAGCGGCAGTCTCCGAAGTTCAGAAGGCAAAGGCCACGACCGGTGACCTGGTGTCAATTGAAAGCGACATTCTGATCGTCGAGAAGGGCGCCCAGGAGATTCTCGCCGCATCCGAGGAAATTGCCGCGGCCCTGGGTCAGGTAAAGAAGGGCATCGAGCAGATTTCCGCCGCCGCGACCGAGGCCGACAAGGCAGCAACCGAGGCATCCGGCGCCGCTCAGCAGCAGTCGAAGGGCGCAGAAGACCTGGCTTCGGCCATTGAAGAGATTTCTTCGCTGGCTGACGAACTGCAGAGCGCGGCGTAAGGGGACACCATCATGACACGAACATCGAAACAGCGAACAGGTGGAACCGCGCTTCTCGAGGAGCCCATCCTCGAAGAGCGCGTTCGGGACATGCAATTGGAAGAGGCACTGGCCGCGGGGAATCAGGTTCCCGACAATCAGGTCCCCGAGAACCAGAGCAAGGAGCGTGCCTCCAAATCACAGCAGGGCTCAAAACAATCAGGCCCACAACAGCCGGGATCCCAGCAACTGGGCTCCCAGGAGAACACGCAGCGGGGCACTCAGCAGTTTGTTACCTTCATGGCCGGAGACGAGGTCTTCGCGGCCGACATGTCTCCGGTGAAAGAGATCATTCGCGTTCCCGAGGTGGTGCGCGTGCCCATGGCCCCGGCTGCGCTCGAAGGCTTGGCCAATCTGCGCGGGAAGGTACTGCCTATCATCTCGCTGCGCCGCCTGTTCGGCTTTCCCGAAGCAGTTAACGACGACTCCACGCGCGCTCTGGTGATCGATGTCGGCCAGCCGCTGGGCTTTGTAGTCGATCGTGTCGCAAGCGTCGTCGGCGTCGACGCCGGCAAGATCGAAGACGTGGGCTCCATTCGCGCCACGGTCAATACCGAAGTGCTCTCCGGCCTGCTTAAGGACGTTGGCGGCCACGCCATGATCATGGTGCTGGACTTTGCCAAGCTCATCGAGCGCGAGTT
>CAZSVJ010000205.1:0-6655 GCA_964610185.1 uncultured Occallatibacter sp.
CTCGCAAAATCTGCGCTACAAGCGCTTCGCATCTTCGGCCGCCGTCACCCGCCAAACCGAGCTCATCCGCCACGCCCGCGGCAGCAAGCGCTTCACCGGACCCGAAGGCCGCTACTATCACCTCGAAGAAGTCTTCGATGCGCTCAATGTGCGCTTCTTCGCCGGGCTTCTCGGCCGCCCCGAACTCACCTGGAGCGAACACTCGTCCAAGCGCTCTCTCGGCCATTATGACGCCTCGCACAACACCATCGTCGTGAGCCGCGTCTTCGACCGGCCCTCAAGCCCCCGCTACGCCATTGAATACCTGCTCTACCACGAAATGCTTCACCTCAAGCACCCGGTCCGAATGCGCGGCCTCCGCCGATGCGTCCACTCTCGCGAGTTCAAAGCCGAGGAAGCGCTCTTTCCGCAACTCGCCCAGGCACTCGCATTCATCAAGCGGCTGCAATGATGTGAATCGGCGCTAGCATTGCTGTCATTGCAAGCAGAATCGTGCTATCCTGATTTCATGGCGACGCTCACCATCCGCAACCTCGACGAAAACGTCAAGCGCAAACTCCAGATCCGCGCCGCAATCAACGGCCGGTCAATGGAAGCGGAGGCACGTGCGATTCTTACTGCTGCCGTTGAGGATGATCCAGAGGAAGCTGTGCATCGGAAAGGATTGGGAACGGCTATCCATAAGCGCTTCGCACCGCTCGGCGGCGTAGAACTGGAGATCCCGCCGCGACGGAAATCGCACCGGCCAATTCCCACTTTTGATTGACCATTCTGCCGGATGGCGGCCCTACGCCGCCTTTTCCACCGCGACCGCAGCCCCATCCGGCGCGGTTTCCGAGCGAGTAGCCGCCCACCACACCAGCACGACGCCCACGATCACCGATCCGGCGCTGGCCAGTTGCGCATTCGATAACCCCCAAAGAACCTTCGGGTTGCGGCGCACAAATTCAACCAGAAAGCGAGCAATTCCACTGAGCACAAGATACTCGCCAACGATCGCGCCAGTCCCGTGCGGCTTTCCGCCACGCCGCCACAGCCACCAGCCGATCAGCAACCCCGCCGCCAGCTCATAAAGCGGCGTCGGCTGCACGCGCACAAGCGGCGGCGTCGGATCAATGCCGTTGGGAAAGCTCATGCCCCAGGGAAGATTGGTGGGAATCCCGTAGCAGCCGTCGCCGGAAAGAAAGCAGCCGATGCGCCCGATTCCATAGCCGATTGCCGCCGCGGGAGCCGCAAGATCCAGCGTCCGCAGCATGCCGATCTTTGCCCACCACCCCTGAAACAACAGCGCCGAAATGCCAAAAAGCAGCCCGCCAAACCACGCAAAGCCGGCCGTATCCCATAGCACCCGCCAGCCCATCTCTCTGAACTCAATCGGCGTGTCGATGACGTGCCACAGTTTGGCGCCAACGATGCCCGCCACCACGGCGACCGCCACCATCCCCACCGCGTCGGGGCCGGCCCCATCCGGCGCGCTCGTTCCCGGTCCATAAGAACCAACACCCGCGCGCTTGAACCCCCGGTCCATGACAAAAGCTCCCGCCACGCAGGCGAACCAGAGCATCAATCCGAAGGTGTTCAAGTGGAAATGCCAGATGGGGATATAGGGAAGCATGTCTCTTCAAGTATAGACGCGCCACTTGGATCAATCGCTTCCCGGCGCCGTCTCGAATCCGCACAGACGCAATTTGCATCCCCGATTTGCACAATAGTTCTTGCCTGCCACACACGCTTTGGGGCGATACTGTGTGCATGGCTACCGTCACCTATAAAGGGCTTGAGGTTCTCTACACCCGCCAACAGATCGCCGAACGGGTTGCCGAGATGGGCGCTCAAATCACCCGTGACCTTAACGGCGAAAAGCTGGTCATGGTCGGTGTGCTCAAGGGAGCAGCGCCGTTTCTGGCCGATCTGGCCAGGGCCGTCCATGTAGACGCGACCTTCGATTTTGTCGCCACCACCAGCTACGGCAAAGGCCAGCGGTCATCCGGCGCGGTCAAGCTCATCAAGGACCTCGACGAGCCCATCGAGGGCAAAAACGTTCTGGTCGTCGAGGACATTCTCGACACCGGCCTCACCCTCAGCTACCTGCGCAAGCTGTTTCTCCAGCAGCATCCCAAGACTCTGCGCATCGCCGCCTTGCTCGACAAGCCTTCGCGCCGCCTGGAAAAAATCGAGGCCGATTATGTCGGCTTCTCCATCCCCAACCTTTTCGTCATCGGCTACGGCATGGACTACGCCGAACGCTACCGCAACCTCCCCGACATCTGTTTGATGACGCCGGATCATCCTGAATAGCACATCCCGAATGGCCCACGAATGCAGATTTCGCCCGTAAGCGAGACGATGGCGGAGAATCCACAGATCATGATCCTGCGCGCGCCAACTGATAATCCTGATCGGCTATATTGGGGTATCGACCTTTATGCTTTAAGCCAACCTGTTCATTGCAGCGCTCCCCAGATTGCTCCCACCCATGCAAGAATTCCTTGAGGGAACTTCGCCAAAAAGAAGCGAAGAGAAGCAACCGCTGTTTGGAAGGTTTAAATGGATACTTACTTAGTAACCGGCGCAGCCGGATTCATTGGCAGGTCGATCGCCGAGGAGTTGCTTGCCCGTGGCAAGAAGGTTCGCGGTATCGATAACTTCTCCACCGGCAAGCGCGAGAATCTCGTCGGGCTGGAGGCAATGGACCTCATCGAGGCCGACATCAACGATGCCGCCGCGGTTGCGAAGGCCTGTCGCGACGTCGATTGTGTCTTTCACGAGGCGGCCATCCCCTCGGTTCCGCGTTCCGTTGAAGATCCGGTCGGCTCAAATTTTGCCGGCGTGTCGGGAACGGTCCAGTTGCTGGTGGCCGCGCGAGATGCGAAGGTCCGCCGCGTTATTTATGCAGGCTCTTCGTCTGTTTACGGCAACGTACCCACGCTGCCCAAAACTGAAGACATGAGCCCCAGTCCGATCTCTCCTTACGCGGTTACCAAGCTGGCCGGCGAATATTATTTGCAGTGCTTCACCCGCGTGTATGGACTCGAGACCGTCACGCTCCGTTATTTCAATGTCTTCGGACCCTGTCAGGATCCCACTTCGCATTACTCGGGAGTACTGGCCATCTTTGCGCTCAAGATGCTGGCTGGGGAAACGCCCACGATCTATGGAGACGGCGAACAGAGCCGCGACTTCACATTCATTCAAAATGTGGTTCACGGCAATCTGCTCGCCTCAGAGGCCCCCGCGGAACGCGTATCCGGCAAAGTCTTCAACCTGGCTACAGGCACTCGAATCTCGCTCAACCAGGCCGTGGAAATCCTGCGCAAAGCTACAGGATATGCCGGAGAAGTTCGCTATGCCCCGGAGCGCGGCGGAGATGTGAAGCATTCGCTGGCCGACATCCGCCGAGCAAAGGAATCGTTTGCCTACGAGCCGCTGGTGCATTTTGAGCAGGGTCTGGAGCGGACGGTCGCGTGGTACCGAACGGTCGCCAAAGCCGTAAGCGCAGGTGGTGAGCAGTGACCCAGGACGCCTCCGAGACTTATGACACTAGAGACACCAGGCGCAAAATCGAATCTCGCGAGGCGAAGCTCGGCATTGTCGGATTAGGTTATGTCGGCCTGCCGCTTGCACTGCTCTTCAGCGAGGAGCGCTTTGCAATCACCGGCTTCGACATCGATCCGAGAAAAGTAGAGAAGCTGAATCGCGGCGAGTCGTATATCGTTCGCATTTCTCCCGCGGAAATTCGCGCCGCCCAGGCGAACGATTTCACTGCCACGACGGATTACAGCCTGATTGCAGGGATGGACGTCGTCATCATTTGTGTGCCAACGCCGCTCACCGAGTATCACGAACCAGATCTCAGTTTCGTTACCGGCACGGTAAAGAGCATTGCCGCCCACCTCCAGCAAGGGCAGCTCATTGTTCTCGAGAGCACAACCTATCCGGGAACCACAGATGAAGTTGTTGTTCCCCTCTTGGAACAGGGAAATCCATCCGGGCTTCGCGCAGCGCGAGACGCCGAAAGCTCAGGATTCTACGTCGCGTTTTCCCCAGAGCGGGAAGATCCCGGCAACGATACGGTCGCCCGCCGCGACATTCCAAAAGTCGTTGGTGGTTGCGGACCTGTAGCCCTCGAACTGGCCTCCGCCGTCTACTCAACCATCTTCGACCGCACCGTTCCGGTCTCTTCTCCGGCAACCGCTGAAATGACCAAACTTCTCGAGAACATCTATCGCTGCGTCAACATCGCGCTGGTCAACGAGCTGAAGCAGCTTTGCATGCGCATGGGCATCGACCTGTTTGAAGTGATCGCCGCAGCCAAGACCAAGCCATTCGGTTTTCAGGCTTTTTATCCGGGCCCCGGCCTCGGCGGGCACTGCATCCCCATCGACCCGTTCTACCTCTCATGGAAGGCGAAGCAGTTTGATTTTCATACTCGCTTCATCGAGCTTGCCGGAGAGATCAACCTGGCCATGCCATACTTCGTGGTTGAGAACATCGTCGAAGCCATGAGCCAACGTAACAGCGTACTCCACGGATCGCGAGTCCTGGTGTTGGGAATCGCCTACAAGCGCGACATCGACGACCTGCGCGAGTCGCCATCGCTCACCATCATCGAATTGCTGCAAAAGCGCGGGGCCCATGTCGAATACAACGATCCTTTCTTTCCCTCCGTCGGCCGCGGACGCAAGTACGCCCTGAATATGACCTCTACGCCGCTCGACAAGATTCCGGAATTTGACTGCATCGTGATCGTCACCGATCACTCGCAATACGACTATGCCGGCATTGTGAGCAACGCCAAGCTGGTGGTGGACACGCGCAATGCCACCCAGGGAATTGAGGCTGCAAATATCGTTCGCTGCTGATCAAGCTGCTGATCGAGTCGATCGAACCTGCAACCCGCCAAGCCTATTTGCATCCATGCATATTGCCCCCTTATGCGCCAGGCCCTATACTCATCTCCCGTAGACCTCCCGGCGAACCGGCCCGGATTGCGGCGTTACTCCGGAAAGGAGCTTCCCCAATGCCCACTGCTATCACGCGCATCCAGGAATCCGATCTGGAGTTCGATAACGGCAGCTTCGATTCGACGGCATTTGCTGCTCAGGCGCTATCGACCACGCAGGCGCTGGCTGCCGTTATCGACCACGCGCTGCTCAAGCCCGACGCTACACGCGAGCAGGTCGAGAGCCTCTGCGACGAGGCGATCCGCTACCGTTTTGCCTGCGCCATGGTCAACCCGGTTTGGGCCTCCACGGCGGTCAGCGTGCTCTCCGGCACTGGCGTTCCCGTCGGCGTGGTCATTGGATATCCCTCCGGCGCCACGCTGGTCTCCACGCTGCGCCAGGAAGCTGCCGCTCTCACCCGTCTCGGTGTCCGCGAGCTGGACATGGTCGTTCCCATCGGCCAGCTTAAGAGCGGCAACCACCACGCTGTTCACAACGCCGTTCACGCTGCTGCCACCATCGCCCATCATCACGGCGCGCTGCTCAAAGTCACTCTTGAAACAGCTTTGCTCTCGGTAGCGGAAAAACTTCGCGGCGGCGAGATCGCCATCCAAGCCGGCGCGGACTTCCTCAAGACTTCCACCGGTTTCGCCTCCGGCGGCGCAACCCCGAGTGACGTAGCTCTGCTCCGAGGCATGGCCGGCGCGCGCTGCGGCGTTAAAGCCTCAGGCGGCATCCGTACACTCGCTGACGCACGCGCCCTGCTCGAAGCCGGCGCCAACCGCATCGGCACTTCCGCTTCCGTCGCAATCCTCCGCGAACTCGGAGGGGAGTAAGGGCAGTTGTCAGTTGTCAGTGATCAGTTGTCAGCGGTCAGAGCCCATCTCTCCGAAGGCGGCAATTGCACGCATGCGCCGCCGCTGCGATCCCCGCGAATTCACGCACACCGTTTGGACCACCCATTGGAGTTTCTCCGCCCTGAGAGACCCAGAGTTTAACCGCTGCGGCTGACAACTGAAAACTGATCGCCCACCGCTGCGTTATCATTCCTATTCGACCCCCATGTCCTCAAATCCCCCATCTTCGCCCGCGGAACCTGAGCTCGAAGGCGATTACCGGCCCGCGGACCCATCCGGCGCTCATCTTGACCCCATCAACGCCCGCGTGGAACCCGCAGACGTGGCCTACCTGGCGCGGATGGCCGACACGCTCAACACCACGCTCGACCTGCAAACCCTTCTTGTCCGCACATCCGAGCTTGTCCGCGCCGTCATTCATTACCGCATCTTCGCCATCCTTCTGCTCAACGATCGCACCCATGAGCTGCGCATGCGCTTTCAGATCGGCCACACTCCCGAAATTGAGCGCGCCCGCTTCCCAATGGGCAAAGGAGTGGTCGGCCAAGTTGCGCTCACCCGCCTGCCTATTCTGCTGAACGACGTCTCTACCTCGCCGCACTACTTCTCAGTCAATCCCGAAGTTCGTTCCGAGCTGGCCGTCCCGCTGATCGCCAAGAACCGGCTCATCGGTGTGATGGATCTCGAAAGTGAGCAAGCAGGTTACTTTCAGCCCGAGCACCTCCACCTGCTCACCCTCACCGCCAGCCGCATCGCCCAAGCCATTGAGAACGCCCGCCTCTATACGCGCGTCTCCCGCCAGGCGCAGACCCTCGAAGTGCTCAACGAGATCGCCGTCGAGCTGGCCTCCATCCT
>CAZSVJ010000206.1:0-6650 GCA_964610185.1 uncultured Occallatibacter sp.
TCTCCGAAGGCGGCGAGAAGGCCGCCGCAGAGGCGGTCAAACGGATTCTGGCGGAACTGAACGCCGATGCTGCTGGCCTGTAGCCGAAAACCAGTTCGCGACAACGAGGATCACCCCCAAAGAAGAGTGGACAAGCTTGGACTTCCGCCGCTGTGCTCGTCAGACACTACGTGCCGCGGCAGCAATGAGAGAGGTCTACGATTGGCCGGGGGCGTTTCGGAAGGCTCTCTGGGAGGCTGCTTTGGCTTACGCACTGGAAAAGGATCCCCGTCGTCGTCTGTTTCAATGAAAGGGAACCCCTCTAATTCCGAGATGCTGTTCAGAATATCGGCGGACTCTCTTTGAATCCATCGTGGCTTCAGCCTTCCCCAAACCTTTACTAATTTGTTCTCAACAGTCTCCTCTTCATTCAACTGTCTCAATCTACCGTCGGATGTGGCCACAAATATATCTGTACCCTCGCCGACGCCACCACCAAGCTCTCCAAATAGTTTAGCTTCCATTATGTAATAGAGGGCTCTCCGCGCCTGCATATTGTAAGTGACTTCGCGGTACCATAGCATGTAATTCGCACCAGGCGAACCGCTGCCGATTGAGTGAAACCCAGGAATGTCGTGCCGAATATCGAGTACGCCCTGTTGTGCCGGGCTGACGCTGAATAAATATCCGCGCCCACTGCTGAATCCGCCTACAAGAAAGTCCAAGCCAAGGCTGTGGCTTGCGACCTTGTTCTTAATTTCTAAAAAGTCCGGCAGTTTGTCGCGGCCCTTATCTTTGAACGAAGAAATATCCCAGCCGATTGGAGTCAGATGCAGCGATTCGGCGGTACGGAGCCTCTTTCGCTCATAGCTCTTCTTCAATGCCTCAATGACCCACTCAACCGGGATAGAATCGGTCGGCGTCGAAGACGAAGTACATCTTCGCGTTAGCTGCTCTCGCGTCCAATCAAGGATGTCAATGACCGGTGAAACGTCCTCGCCTGCAAACTGCACCCACCAGTGACTACTCAATATGCGGCACTTGTTGATTTCGAGTTCCGACTGAATCCCCCATGTGGCGAACATGCGGTCCGACACTAGGATCAGCGCACTCCCGGCATCACATAGCTCGGCAACGCAACAAGTCACGCGAATTTTCCTTTCAAGCCGACTTCGGAGAAATGAGGAAATGTGTGGACGAAGCGGCCTACAGAGAATGATACGCCTCCCCGCAATTGACCTGTGGCCATCCGAACTGACCCACCACCCCGGAAAAAAATCAGGAATTGCATTTCTCAAGGCCCCCAGATATCATCTCTGTATGTACGGTCTGCCCTGTTGTCGCTGCTGTATGCCGCTTCGCGCGCACGGGTGACCTGGGTCTGAAAGTACGATCGAAAATCCACGGTTTCCGATAGCCCGCGACGCAGCCACGCTGCCGCGGGTTTTCTGTATCTGACTGAAAAAGGGAAAAATGACTGAAGCTGTTCAAAAAAAAGAGACGAGCGCCCAGCGCGCCGAGCGCCTGAAGCGCGAGAAGAACCCCTGGGCGGCCTTTGACGAGGTGCGCGCATTTGCCCGCGAGGGGCGCTCCAGCGTCGTTCCAGAGTGGGCCTCGTTCTACTTCAAATGGTGGGGCATTTACACCCAGGGCGATGGCGTTGGCGCCACAGGTGGCAAAGGCGGCGAAGGGCTCACCACAGATTACTTCATGATGCGCATCGCCATTCCCAACGGCATTCTCTCTGCCGGCCAGCTTCGCGCCATCGGCGGACTGGCGCGCAAGCACGGTCGCAACCTTGCCGACATTACCGTTCGCCAGGCCATTCAGCTCCACTGGCTTACTATTGAATCGCTGCCTGAAGTTGTGGACGCGCTCGACTCCATCGGCCTGTCGCCAAAGGGGGCGTGCGGTGACGTGGTGCGCAATGTAACCGGCTGCCCGCTCGCCGGAGTCGCCGCGGATGAGCTGATCGATTCCTCGCCGCTCGCCATTGAGATTGCAAAAATGCTCGCCGGAAATCCGGAGTTTTTCAATTTGCCGCGCAAGTTTAAAATCTCTGTCGCCGGCTGCCCCTCGTGGTGCAACAATCCGGAGATTAACGATATTGGGCTCTCGGCCGTGAAGCATAACGGCGTGGTCGGCTACTCAGTGCGCGTCGGCGGTGGGCTCTCTGCCGATCCTCACCTCGCCGTCCGTCTCGATGCCTTCGTTTTGCCCGACCAGGCCCTGCGCGTGGTGCGTGGAATTACCGAAATCTTTCGCGCTCAGCAAGGTCTGCGCGAAAGCCGCGACCGCGCGCGCATGAAGCATCTCTTCCTCAAAGAGGGTTGGACCGCGGATCGCTTTCTCGCTGAGCTTCAATCCAGGCTTGACTTCAAGCTGCTGCCCGGCGTGCCCGAGCAGGTGCCGAACGACATCTTTCGCGATCACGCCGGCATTCATCCGCAGCGTCAGCCGGGCTTGAGTTCCGTCGGCGCATCTGTGCTGCGCGGCCGGTTGACGGGCGAGCAGCTTGAGGCCGCGGCGGACCTGGCCGAGCGCTTGGGCGGCGGGGGCGTGCGCACTACGGTCTCGCAAAACCTGCTGTTCGTCGATGTCCCCAACAGCAAGGCGGCGGAGTTGGCCGGCGAGCTTCGCAAAATCGGCCTTCAAGTGGATGGGTCTTCATTCTGGCGCGGCGCCATCGCCTGCACGGGCACGGAGTTTTGCAAGCTGGCCATCACCGAGACCAAGGGTTTTACCAAGTGGCTCGTTGACGAGCTCGAAGAGCGGCTGCCTGGATTCGACCAGCAGCTCAAGCTCAACGTGACCGGTTGCCCGAATAGTTGCGGCCAGCACTGGGTCGCGGACATCGGCATTGAGGGCAAGAAGATCAAGCACGAGGGCAAGCTGACCGACGCCTTTTATTTCTGCCTCGGCGGGGCTGTGGGCGAGCACGCTGCAATCGCTCGCCCGGTTGGCTACCGCTGCCCCGCGCCGCTGATACCCGATGCGATTGAGCGCCTGCTGCGCCAATACCTGGCAGATCGCCAGCCTGAGGAGAACCTTCGCGCCTGGTTCAGCCGCCATTCGAACGACCAACTCCGCGCCCATCTCGCCGGTGAAGCGCTGGCGCCGGTCGAGCGCGATGTTCCCGCCGGCAGAGTGCCGCATGGAGTGGCCGATTGAGGATTGAGTCATGAGCATGTTGCCAATCTTTCTGAAACTCGACGGCCGCCGCTGCCTGCTTGTCGGCGCGGGGAATGTTGCGTTGGACAAGGTTGGCAGTTTGCTGAAGACAGGGCTCAGGCTGCGCGTCGTCGCACCTGAAGCGCGGCCTGAAATTCAGCAGTTAGCCTCCGCAGGCAAGCTTGAATGGGTTCAGCGCGCGTTTGAACCTGCGGATCTCGACGGAAACTTTCTGGCGGTCACGGCCACCGACTCGCCTCAGACCAACGCGTTGGTCTATCGCGAATCGGCTGAGCGGGGCATCCTTTGCAATAGTGTCGACGATATTCCTAACTGCGATTTCTATTTTGGTTCAGTCGTGAGCCGCGGCGACCTGCAGATTGCAATCTCTACCGCGGGACAAAGCCCCGCCGTCGCCCAGCATTTGCGCCACGAGATAGATGAGCAACTGCCCGATGATCTCGGCCCGTGGCTTGAAAGCCTCGGCCAACTGCGCCGCGAGGTTCTCGAAATCCATCCTGCCGGCGATGCGCGCAAATCCCTGCTGCATCAACTGGCGCAACGAAGTGTTTGCGAGTATGAAGCGTGCCCATCGCGGCAATTGGCTCACGCGCCGCTTGAACCCGAGCAGAATGACGATGACGACATTGAGTTTTCCGGTGAGAGTCCGGATTTTCTTGAACCGTTGCTGCGAACCGTCGAGAGCAACGCAAAGGATTCTCCGGAAACGGTTCATCTGGTCGGTGCAGGTCCCGGCGACCCCGACCTGCTTACAGTCAAGGCCGTGCGCCTTATTCAGACCGCCGACGTTATCCTCCACGACGATCTGGTTCCGCAAGCGATTCTCGATCTTGCCTCGCCCTCGGCCGAGATTCTCAACGTTGGCAAGCGCTGTGGCAACAAGACCATCACGCAGGCCGAAATCAATTCGACGATGATCGAACATGCGTGCGGGAATCGCAGCGTTGTTCGCCTGAAGAGCGGCGACCCGCTCATCTTTGGCCGCGCCGCTGAAGAAATTGCCGCATTGAATGAAGCCGGCGTGCCGTTTCAGATTGTTCCCGGCATCACCGCCGCTTTTGCCGCCGCCGCCGCCATCGGCTGCTCGCTCACCAACCGGGACGCCGCATCGAACGTGATCTTCTCTACAGGCCATCACGCGCAATCGCATAATCAGTCGCCGCTGCCTGAAATCGAAGACGCTACGCGCGTGGTATACATGCCGGGCCGCGATCTGCGTCTGCTGGCACAGGAATGGCTCGCGCAAGGCCTGCCGCCGGAGTTTCCGTGTGTTGTGGTTTCACGCGCCGCTCAGCCCGGCCAGCAAATTCGATGTACCACTCTCGCCGCCCTCGGCGACGCCGAACCCACTCTCGCTCCCAGCCTGTTGATTGCAGGATGGGCCATTCGAGAGATTGCTGCCGCGCATCGACTGGCAGCAAGCGGCGTTCCTGTTACAGCCTGAAATTCAAATCGATTCAATCGGAGAAACAATATGACTGAAGCTAACGCCGCGCCTCGGCGCGGCATATCGCTTGACGTTTATGCCGTTGCGCTCGCGCTCATTCTTGCTCTGCTCGTGCGCTTCAACCTGATTCCGTCCATCAAGTGGTAGAACCTTCGCATTCAGAAAGGAGAACCAAATGGCTACTTCTGCCATCGCCACCACTCGCCCCGCGAGCCAGGTCGGGCGCATCGTCGAGTTGATTCCCGGCCTGCTGCTTTTGCTCGTCGTAGGTTACGGCGGAAAGTTCATCGAGCAGTCCATCGCCGCCTACACCAAATCCCACCACATCACGTTCCCCAACATTGAATATGTTCTGTGGGCTATCGTCATCGGCCTCATCATCGCCAACACGGTCGGCATCCCGCGCATCTTTCAGGCTGGAGTCGCAACGTATGAGTTCTGGCTCAAGGCCGGCATCGTGCTGCTTGGCTCGCGCTTTTTGCTTGGTGACGTACTGCACCTGGGCGGCATTTCGCTGTTACTGGTCGCCGTCGCGCTCACGCTTTCGCTCACTTTTATGCACCTGCTGGGCCGCACCTTCAAGCTGAAGCCAAAGCTGACTTCCCTGCTGGCAATCGGCTCGGCCATCTGCGGCGTCTCGGCCATCATTGCAGCTAAACCGTCCATTGACGCCGACGATGAGGATGCTTCGTACGCCATCGCCGCCATCCTCGCGCTCGGCGCAATTTCTCTTTTTACATTCCCACTTATCGGCCATTCGCTTCACCTGAGCGACAAGGCTTACGGCCTGTGGGCCGGGCTCGCGGTGGACAATACAGCAGAAGCTACGGCCGCGGGAGCGCTCTACTCCGACGCCGCCGGCAAGGTTGCCGTTCTGGCCAAGACCACGCGCAATGCGCTGATTGGCTTTGTTGTGCTTGCCTATGCCATTTATTGGGCGTCGCGCGGCGAGGCTCATGCGGTCAGCAACAAGGCTCTGTTCCTATGGCAGAAGTTCCCCAAGTTTGTGCTCGGATTTCTGTTGATTTCGCTGCTCGCTACTGTCGGGTTTTTCACCAAGCCGCAATTGGTTAGCGTTGCGAATCTTTCCCGCTGGGCATTTCTGTTGACGTTCGCCGGGGTTGGGTTGCGCACTAATCTGCGCGAGCTTGGCAAGCAAGGCTGGCGTCCGTTCGCAGTCGGAGCCATCGGCGAAGTCTTCATTGCTCTAGTTACACTGGGATTGGTTTTTGGGGCGGATCGGTTTCTGCATTTGTGAGAAGACGGCGTGGGTCCGTCGTATCCCAGGTCTCATCCGCCACGGCGGAAGACCTGGGGAACACGACATTTCGTAGATCGGGCCTCTTAGCTTCCCACCCATCGGTCGCCGCGGCGACCGATGGATGCGGCACCCGGCGTTTTTCGTGATGCATTCAAAACACGGCAACTGAACTACGCGAGGTCAAAGCGGTCAAGGTTCATTACTTTGCTCCAGGCCGCGACAAAGTCATTGACGAATTCCTGCTGCCCGTCGCTGGACGCGTAGACTTCGGCAAGGGCGCGCAACTGCGAGTTCGAACCGAATACTAGATCGACTACTGTGGCCGTCCACTTTAGCTTGCCGGTGGCCCGATCATGCCCTTCCAACACGCCTGCTGGCCCAGTGGACTTCTGCCACTTCGTGTTCATGTCGAGAAGGTTCACGAAGAAGTCGTTGGTCAAAGTTCCGGGACGCTTGGTGAAGACGCCATAGTCGGTTTGGCCGAAGTTTGCATTCAGCGCGCGCAAGCCGCCAATCAGAACCGTCATCTCGGGAGCGGTCAGAGTCAGCAGATTTGCCTTATCCACAAGCAACTCCGCCTCTGATCCCTCAAGTCCCTTCCGAAGGTAGTTGCGGAACCCGTCTGCGGCCGGCTCCAGCACGGCAAATGAGTGCACATCCGTCTGTTCCTGCGACGCATCTGTTCGTCCTGGCGAGAAGGAAACCTTCACGCTGTGACCAGCCTTCTTTGCTGCTTCCTCGACCGCTGCCGAGCCACCCAGAACAATCAGG
>CAZSVJ010000207.1:0-6576 GCA_964610185.1 uncultured Occallatibacter sp.
TAGTTCTCGCCAACGGGGGCGCGGGCCTTGAGCCACTCCGGCTTGGGAGCGGGAGCCGTTCGCGCCGCAGAGATCTGGACAAGTTCCATCACGCTCTGATTGTACCGGGAAGCGGGCGTCTTAAAAAATGCTGCAAGTTAGCCCCCGCTGAAGCGGGGATAGCGAATTAGCAGGCTAGCGCTGCATCAAAGGACTTGGATTCTTTCAGCACGCCGTTGGCAACGCGCTGGCATAGCGCTTTTAACCGTTGCTTTCAATTCGAAGTTTCATGGGAGCTTCAATTGTGACTATGGTAAAATGACCATAGTCAGATTGAACAAGGCGCACGGAGGCAAAGCTATGCGGACGATTGCGGCAGGCGAGTTCAAGGCAAAGTGCCTTGCAGTTATGGCCGAGGTCAATGCTACCGGCAGGCCCGTGCTTGTGACAAAACGGGGCAAGCCGCTGGCGCGGGTTCTGCCGCTGGAGGAAAGGACACAGCAGGAGAGCCCAGAGGCGATCTTTGGGTGTCTGAGCCACATATTCCCGCCTGGCGCCGATCTCGACAAACTTGTCGAGCCAATCGTTCCCTTGGAGGAATGGGACCATCTAAAAGAGAATTGGTCGCCATTTCCTTCCGAATGATCCTGCTGGACACGCACGTAGCGGTATGGCTGCTCGGGTCCCCGGATCGATTGTCCGTTAAGGCCAGGGAGGTGATCATTCATGCTCGAAGGACAGGAGAAGCCCTCGGCTATTCACCCGTCAGTTTGTATGAGATCGCCTGCGCGGCGCATCGAAATCGCATGCACCTGAACGCAAGCATCAGGGATTCGATCGCCGCGCTGCAAGGTCGCCTCCAAGAGGTTCCGTTGACTGCTGCAATCTTGATTTGTGCGGCAGAATTGCCAGACCATTTCCGCGGCGACCCGATTGATCGCATGATCGCGGCGACAGCGATTGTGGAAGGTTGCGTGCTTTTGACGGCAGACGGAAAGATTCGCCGAGCTGGAGTGTGCAAGACACTCTGGTAGCGCTTATCGCAACCGCTCGCGGACTTCGGGGCGGACCAGGTAGAGAAAGAACACCAAATTCAGCAAGCCCTGTACCAGCGCGCCGCCCTGATGGACGCTCGAAAAAATCCACAGGTTGTAGACCACCAGCAATAGAACCGCGGCCAGCGCCAGCGCCCATGCCCAGCGAAACAGCATCAGGAGGCCGCCGCTTGCGGCAATGAACGCTGCCGAAAAAACCAAATACAGCGGCGGATAATGCGCGCCGCTCACCACGCCGATAACGATCACCGCGGCCAGCGCCAGCAGATAAATGCTGATGGCCGCCAATCCCGGCAGCCGCAGCAAACCCTTTTGCAGCGCCGGAACCGAAGCCGGCGATTGGGCTGGATTCTTCTCGCCGCCTGCCGTTTCAGACGCGCCGTTGTGAGTCTCGTCCGTCATAGGGTGTGCAGATAGGCCAGCAGATCGCTGAGCTGGTCGTCGGTGAGTTGCGTTGCGGGCATCATGTTGCGCCCGTGCAGAATCACATAGGTCATGCGCTCGTCGGTGGGCGGCGCGCCGGAGGGCATGGAATTAATCTTGGTCAGCGCCTGTAGCCCCGGCCCATTCAGTGGATGCGTGGTTGTGGGGTAGTGGCAGCGGGCGCACTTCTGGCGATAAACCTGGGCCCCGCGCGCTTCCTCCACCGTGAATTGAGATTCAGACTTTGACGGCGGCAACGAGCGGCAGCCGGCGAGCGCCGAGGCAATGCCGACGGCAATGGAAAAGAACCCCAGCGAAGCGGCAAGAGAATGAGTGCTCATTTGCCTTTCGATGATACAGGTTTACTCCGCCGCGGCAATGGCTTCGGCGATGCGCTCGACGGCCTGCCCCTCGGCGTCGCTTCCTGGGCGACGGCCGTTCACCAGGATCGAGAACGCCAGCGTTTTGCCACTGGCCGCAGTCAGATATCCTGAGAGCGCGTTCACTTCATTCAGCGTTCCGGTCTTGGCCCACAGCTTGCCCTTGAGGGGCGAGTTCCTGAAGTGCGAAGCCAGCGTGCCGTCCACTCCGGCCACGGGGAGCGTGTCGCGCCAGCCCGGCCCCCACGTCTGGCGCGAGGCATAGGCGAGCAACTGAGTAATCGAGCGCGGCGCAATCCGGTCTTCAGGGCTCATGCCCGACCCGTCGTAAAAGAAAAAATCAGTGTCGGCGATGCCCGCTCCCACCAGGAATTGGCGAACCACGCGCGAGCCCTGGGCAAAGCTTCCGTCGGTCCCATAGACCTTTCCCAAAAGCCGCAGCAGCAGCTCCGCGTGCAGATTTTCGCTCACCTTGTTGATGACCGTGACGTCCTCTGCAACCGGCACGGAGATGCGCGTAGCAAGCACTCTGCGGCCCTCGAGCGGCGCTGCGATCACGTCCGGTTGGGACCGGGTTAATGCGACTGGCTGCGCGCGTTCGGCGGCAAAATCGCCGATTCCCAACGGGTATTTGTGGCGCGAGGTCGTAGCGCCTGTGATGTTGACGCCACGCCTCATTAGCGCGTCCTTGAATGCCGCAGCGATAAACTCCGCCGGATCCTCAACTGCCATCGAAACATGAATTCCGTCGGCCGGCGCGGTACCCCACGCCCGCACCAGCATTGAGCCTGGCCGACGGTCCACGCCAGGTTGCGCCGGCTGACCGGGAAGGGCAATGGTCATCGAATTGTCGAGCGTGAAGTAGTCCACCTTCGGCGTCCACTCGGCGTCGGTCGCTCCGGCAGCGGTCGTTCCCGTCCCAACCGTGCCGACAGTCGCGCCCATTCCGGAAGTGTTTTCAGGCGGTGCGGTTTGAGCGGGCGAGTTGGGCGAAGCAGTAATCGACAACTGAGCTGTGTTCTCGTTGAAGGTGAGCGCGGAGACGGGCGCGCCGTAGCCCCATTGCAGATCGTTCCATGCCCAGCCCTGGCCGTAAGGCTCGTCGAGGTAGAAGCTGTCGTCGCCCACCAGGTTGCCGTCGACGCTTCGCACACCAGCCTGTTCCACCTCTTCGGCCATTAGATCGAGAATGTCCATTGCTTTCAAAGTTGGAGCCGGCTCGCCCGGTTCACTTGCGGAAGCAGGATTTGCGGCAGGCGGATTTGTTGCAGCCGGGCTCGCTCCCGAGGCTCGGTACGGATAAGGGCGCGCGCTGATGGTTGGATCGCCAGAGCCGAGCAGAACCAGGTCGCCATGCAACACGCCTGCGCTGTCAACGTCCCCTCCCGCTACCGCGTAGGTGGTCCAGCGCAGCGAATCGACCGGTAACAGCGCAAAAGCCGCCGCAGTGGTGAGCAGCTTGGCATTCGAGGCCGGAATGAACAGCCGTCCCTCGTTCAACCCGTACAGCGGCTGGCCATCGAGCGTAGTAACGCTGATGCCAAACTGAGCATGACTCAGCGCGGGATCGGCCAGAATCGCATTGATGCGATCGGATAGCGGTCCCTTTGCGGGTGCCGTGCGCGCCGTTGAATGGGGCCCGGATCTTTGAACGGCCCTGCCGCTGCTTTGCGCACTTGACAGGTTAATGAGTCCAGCAGAAAGAACCAGAACCGCGGCCAACGCAAGCGCCGGAATTCGACAAAAAAACTTCATGCCCGGAGTGTAGCAGCATAGGGATTGCGAATGCAGGCGGCTGGGGTAAGGGAACTGATCGGGATGAATACAGTGGATCAGTTGCTCCCATGACGGGAGCGGTGTACTCTGGGCTTGTGCGAGTCATTTCGCGTAGTACGCTGACGAGTTTTGTCCGTAACAGGGTAGAACCTCGACAGCAACGGGTGGTAGGCGAGCAGCTTGATTCCTGGTATGCATTGGCCTCGAGCGCGGCGTGGAAGAACTCCGCTGAACTCAAGCGAGAGAAGCAGACCGCCAGTATCGTTTCTTCCGAGCGTGTGGTCTTCAATATCAGAGGCAATGAGTTTCGTCTTGTTGCCGCAGTGGACTACAAAGCCGGTGTGATTCTGATTCTGTGGATGGGGACACACCCGGAGTACGATCGGATTGATGTGAAGCAGGTGAAGTTTGACAAGGAGCGCTATGCGGATCCAACCGATTCGGACTGAAGAAGAGCATGACAAAGCGGTGGCGCGCATTACGCTGCTGATGGGCGCCGAGCCAGGGACCGCGGCCGCCGATGAGCTCGACGTTCTGGCTACTCTCGTCGATGCATACGAGACAAATCACTTTCCCATAGCTACGCCCGATCCCGTGGCCATCATCAAGTTCCAAATGGAGCAGCAGGGGCTGACGCGCAAGGATCTTGAGCCTATGATCGGCAGCCGCGCCCGCGTCTCAGAGGTGCTCACCGGAAAGCGCTCGCTGACCTTGCCCATGATTCGCCGCTTACATGCCGGCTTGTATATTCCCATCGACCTGCTCATTGGTTCAGGTCTCACGGCGTCTCCAGTCGCACGCAGCCGCAAGAGAAAGCCTCCAGTCGCGGCCCCGCGTGAAAGCCGCCGCGCTCGCGCACAAATGAGTAGCCGGTGACAGAGTGAAGAATGTCTCGGCGCGGACGATTGTTCCATGGAAACTGCGCGCCCGCACGCTTGAACTTGGTCCCCGCACGCTCATCATGGGCGTGGTCAACATTACGCCGGACTCATTCAGCGATGGCGGGCTCTTTATCGAGCCTGAAGCGGCTGTTGCGCACGGACTGAAGCTGCTGGATGAGGGCGCGGACATTCTCGATCTGGGCGCGGAGAGCACGCGGCCGGGTTCGCGCGCGGGTGGCGCTGCGGGCTCGTTGGATGCGCCGGCGGTGAGCGCCGATGAAGAGCAGGCGCGGCTGTTGCCGGTGCTGGAAGGCATTCTGGCTGCGCGACCGAACGGAATTATTTCTGTCGATACCCATAAAGCTGCGACGGCGCGCGCAGCCCTTGCGGCCGGCGCGGAGATCGTCAACGATGTGAGCGGCTTCAACTGGGATGCGGAGATGGCCGCGGTCTGCGCCGAGTACAAATGCGGCGTAGTACTGATGCACACGCACGGGCGTCCAAGCGAATGGCGCAGCCTGCCGGCTCTTGCGCCTGATGAAGTTCTGACCACGGTGCGTGCCGGTCTGGAGGCGAGCCTGGCTGCGGCTGCCGAAGCGGGGATTGCGGAGGAGTCGGTTGTGCTCGATCCGGGATATGGCTTTGGCAAGCGATTCAACGAAAATTATGCGCTGCTGGCGCGGCAAGAGAAACTGCTCTCGCTGGGGCGGCCGCTGATGGCTGGGGTGAGCCGGAAATCTTTTCTTGGGCATACGCTGGCGGGGTTGCGCGGAGGGCATTCCGCGCCTGCGACGGACCGCGAGACGGCTAGCATTGCAGCGATGGTTGCGGCCATTCTTCATGGAGCGTCGATCGTGAGGGTCCACAATGTGCGCGCGGCGGTGGAAGCGGCGGCGATCGCGGATGCGGTGTTCTTGCATCGGGCCGGGACGGATGCGTCGTGATCTCTTACCCATTTCGTCCGCCGCGGCGGACGAATGGATGGGGCACCCAACTCTTGAAACGAGCAGGGCGTGTGCTAGCCGACAAAAGGCAAACCGGCCAACGCCATTGCGACCTCCTCCTCTGGATAGTCGTAGTTCTCTAGCTGGCCCGCTTGATAGGCGATGTAGGACTGCATGTCGAAGTTTCCGTGACCGCTGAGGCCGAAGAGGATGGTCTTCTGCCTGCCTTCTTCCTTTGCCGCCAGCGCTTCGCTTATGGCTGTTGCGATGGCGTGGTTCGATTCCGGCGCGGGAATGATGCCCTCGGCGCGGGCGAACTGAATTCCGGCGGCGAAGGCGTCAAGCTGCTGCACCGAAGTGGCCTCAATCAATCCAAGGTCCTTGACATGCGACACCAGGGGAGCCATGCCGTGATAGCGCAGCCCGCCGGCGTGAATTCCCGGAGGCATGAAGGTGCTGCCAAGGGTGTGCATTTTCACCAGCGGGGTCAAATGGGCGGTGTCGCCAAAATCGTAGGTGAACCGGCCCTTGGTGAGGCTGGGGCAAGCGGAGGGTTCGACGGCGATGACGCGTGCATGGCTCTGGCCCTTGAGGTTGCGGCCGATATAGGGCATGACCAGGCCGGCAAAGTTCGATCCGCCGCCGGTGCAGCCGACAATGATGTCCGGCTCGTCGTCGGCAAGCGCCATCTGCTCGACGGTTTCAAGGCCGATTACGGTCTGGTGCAGGAGCACATGATTGAGCACGCTGCCCAGCGCGTACTTCGTATCGGGGTCTTTCGCGGCGACTTCGACGGCCTCTGAAATTGCAATGCCGAGCGAGCCGTTCGAGTCGGGATGCTGGTTGAGAATGGCGCGCCCGGATTCCGTCTCGATGCTGGGGCTGGCGGTGACGGATGCGCCGTAGGCCTCCATCATGGCGCGGCGGTAGGGCTTCTGGTCGTAGCTGACGCGCACCATGAAAACCTTGCATACCAAACCAAAGAACGCGCAGGCCATGGCCAGCGACGATCCCCACTGGCCGGCGCCCGTCTCGGTGGAAAGGCGCTTGGTGCCTTCGATTTTGTTGTAGTAGGCCTGCGGAACGGCGGTGTTGGGCTTGTGCGAGCCGGCGGGGCTGACGCCCTCGTATTTGTAGT
>CAZSVJ010000208.1:0-6570 GCA_964610185.1 uncultured Occallatibacter sp.
GACGCCCGAGCAGACCATTCATCTAATCGTGGCCGGCGCCACCGCCAGCGAAGACGGCCGCCGCCACAATATTAACGAGAAGCGCTCCGTCGATCTCCTCCGCCAGATGCAGTCCTCGTCAGCGCGCTAAGCTCAATGTGCAACAAAGGGGAGCCGGAGCATTGGCCTCACCATTTGGTATCACTCCGATTCCTCATCCGTGCCATTGAGGGTTGCGCGCACCAATGTCAGCATTCCCGTATGCGAGTCAATCTCATCACCCAGCCGTCCGATCGCCCCAAACCAGGCGCAGGCACGATTCCCCTCTCGCTGACCATCCGTCCGGCGTGCGGGCTGCCCGGCGACTACGAGTGCCCAACCGATAGCGCGGCGCTGCTTAAGCTGCTTCATCAACAGACGGATCTGCCCGCTCACGTGCTCCAGCGTTTTGAAAAAAACTTGCATGCGCCGCTCGGTGCGCGGCTGCTGGGCGTGGAACTGAGCGACAAAGTTCTAACGAATATTGGCTACTTCATCGACTAGGCGCCGGCCTGATTGATCCTCGATACCGTCCAGTCCTGCTCTGCAAAGAAGAGGACGGGAACCAGCCGTCCTCTCTTACGGCGTCCTTTGCCTTGACCCTAAAGAAAAATTCTAGAAGTGATACGCAACGCCGATCGTTGGACTGTAAATGTTGTACCACTTGTTGGTCTTCAACTGCGCATAGCTGAACGACGGCACCGGGGTGATCAACCCGCGATACTCGCCTCGAATGTCAAAGCTGGGGCTGATCTCGCGCGCGAATCCGGCCCCGTATACGGCGCCAACGGTTGTCTGCCGCCTCGCATCCAGGGTCGTCGTCCCGGTGTTGCGGATGGGAAGAAAGATTAAGGCAGCGGGTCCGGCTTCTACAAACGGGTTCCATTTCTTGAAGACGAACGATTTCACGAACGCACCCGAGATCTCCTGCGTGCGGGTCTCCACATGCCAGATGTTGGGATTGACGTCGAAGGTAATCTTGTTCTGGTAGGTGATGCCGTAGTTGGCCTCAAGGGCGGCAGAGGGCGTGAGCATGAAACGGTAGCTTGCCAATGCGCCCAAAGCGTAGTTGGAGTGTACGTAGACATCGGTTTGCGAGCCAATAAACGGCTCAATGAGTGCATTTCCGCTAAGGCTGATGTCCTGGCGGCTTTCCTGAGCGCGGCCTGCGGCCACCAATACGGCCAGCAGAAATCCTAATAAGGCGATCTTCTTCATTCGGTCCTGAACCTCACCAATGCACAACCGTCCGGCTGGCAACGAGCTTGTCGAATCCGGCGCGCCGGTTCAAGCCGGGCCCCGCTTTCAGAATTGTAAATGGCCGGAACGGTCCAAGGCCCAATGCTGATTTGCCGGAACATTTGAGGTAATAGACGCGGCACAAGCAAAAGGGGTGCCTTCCCCGCCTCAATCGCCGCACGGAGCGCCTTCCGGCCCTTTGCAATAGGGCCCATTCAGACCGTCCGGTCCACGTGATAGTAAAAGGGCGGTCCCTGTTCTTTAGCCAAGGTCCGTACCGTGCGTAAAAACGCCCTGGCCGCATATGAAAGGGTGGTCTGCCGCCGGTGAACCAGCCGCAGCACCCGTTTGACCTCAAGCTCATCCACTGGAATTCTCACCAGATCCCCGGTTTCCAGCTCGCGGGCCACCGTCAGGTGTGGAACCAATGCGACGCCATTTCCCATGGCCACAAACCGCTTGATCGCTTCGATGGTCGGCAGCTCAATCTGCATGTTCAGCGGCGTGCGGTGGTGCTGGAAGGCCTCAATCACCTTCCGCCGCAAAGGCGAAGCAACGTTGTGTGCCACAAAAAGCTCTTCGCCCAGATCCTTGATCGATACACGCGCCGCGCCCGCCAGCGGGTGATTGGGGCTCACAATGAATTCCAAGCTGTCTCCATAAACCGCAATCGTCCGAAACTGCGCCGGGTCTGGCCGGAACGAGATCACGCCCAGCTCGAACGTGCGCAGCATCAGCTCATCGGGAATGTGCGAGGCCAGCATCCGGTGCACCGTCACGCTCACATGCGGAAACTCCCGGCGAAATTGGTCGATCGCAGGCAAAAGGTACATGCAGGTGTATTCATTTGCCGCCAATTGCAACCGTCCTCGCTCCAGGCTTTTGAGCTCATCCAGTGCGCTGGCCGCTTCCCGCCGCAGCGCCAACAGCCGCAGAGCATAGTCGCGAAGCAGAACTCCCGCCGCTGTCAGCGAACCATCGCGCGCCGCCCTGTCAAAGAGCGTCTCGCCCACTGCCGCCTCCAGCTTGCGGATCACCTGGCTCACCGCCGGTTGCGTTCGATGCAGCCGCACCGCCGCCCGCGAGAAGCTGCGCTCCTCCGCAACTGCCAAAAAGGTCTCCAGTTGACTCAGTTCCATCGAAAGCCTCCGAAAAACTGTGGTTAGTGGTTAGTGGTCAGTCGTCCACCTGCTTCACCGACCCGCCTCTAAACGCAACCTACAAGGGATGAAACCAAATCCGGCGACTCAGCCGCTAACCTGCTAACTTGCCATCCCCGCCTCAGCGGGGGCTAACGCGCTAGATTTGTATCATGATCCCGTTCCGCCAAGATTGTTCAACCTGCAACGCGATCCAAATCTTGTTTTTTGTGACGGGAAGTCAGCAAAGACGTAGCGCATCCAACCGGCTACGAACCGCGAATCACTACCCACCACTTCATAACTGATTGTAATAGCTTCCCCAAGAATAATAACTTTGCCTTATACCGCCCCGATGCGAGACACTGAATATGTTGGAAGGCAGCTTCCCTCGGCAGGCGAATACATGAGCGCAGATCAAAACAACCACGTTACCTTCTTCGATACCACCCTCCGCGATGGTGAACAGTCGCCCGGCTGTAGCATGACCACGCAGGAAAAGCTCACCATGGCCCACGCCCTCGAAGATCTGGGCGTTGACATCATCGAGGCCGGCTTTGCCATGGCCTCCGAAGGCGACTTCGCGGCTATCGCCACGATCACCCAGGCCGTCCGCAAGCCGCGCATCGCGTCATTGGCTCGCGCCAAGACCGAAGACATCGAAATGGCCGCTCGGGCCCTGCAGTTCGCCGACCGCAGCCGCATTCACATCTTCCTCGCCTCGAGCGACCTGCATCTGCAATACAAGCTCAAGATCGGCCGCGAGGAAGCTCTCGACCTCACCGCGGAATCCATTCGTCTGGCCCGCACTCATGTCGAGGATGTCGAGTTCTCCCCGGAAGACGCAACCCGCTCCGACCGCGACTTTCTGGTCGAGATGGTTCGCATCGCGGTCGAGGCCGGCGCAACAACCATCAACATGCCAGATACCGTCGGCTATTCCACGCCCGAGGAATATGGCCACATGTTTGCCGAGGTACGCGCGCGTGTTCCCGCCATCGACGCCGAGGGCATCGTGCTCTCCTCGCACTGCCATGACGATCTGGGCCTGGCCGTCGCCAATTCTCTGGCCGCCATTCAGAACGGTGCTCGTCAAGTCGAGTGCACCATCAACGGCATCGGCGAGCGCGCCGGCAATGCTTCCCTTGAAGAAATCGCCGCCGCCCTCTATGTTCGCGGCGACCGCTACGGCGTCTCCACCAGTATCAAGCTTGAGAATCTTTATCCCACCAGTCAGGTACTGGGCCAGATCATCACCTTCCGCCCATCGCCGAATAAGGCCATCGTCGGCGACAACGCGTTTGCTCACGAGTCCGGCATCCATCAGCACGGCATGTTGGCCAACCCTCTCTGCTACGAGATCATGACTCCAACTTTGGTCGGCGTAGCCAAGACGCATCTGGTTTTAGGCAAGCACTCCGGCCGCGCCGCGCTGAGGCACAGGTTGGAACAGCTCGGCTTCACTCTAACCCGCGAGGAACTGCAGCAGACCTATTACCGCTTCGTGGCCCTCGCCGACCGCAAGAAAAACATCTACGACCAGGACTTAGTCGGCGTAGTGCCCGACCACATCCGCGAAAAGCGCCGCGAACCCGTCTCGGAACTTGACTGAGTCGCCAAAACCGCTGTCATCCTGAGCGGAGGTCGCCGCGGCGACCGAAGTCAAAGGACCTGCGGTCGCTTTTTTAGCTTGGAACGTAGTTCACAAATTGTCTTGTAACAGGGCACGACTTTAGTCGTGCCGCGACAGGGAAAAACGAACTCGGATCGAAGCTTTCATAACGTACCCGGGCAGAAGCTTTGAAAGGGCATGACTTTAGTCGTGCCGAAGCACCTGCCAAGATTGACTTGGGCTTTAGCCCCCGAGGGAAATGACAGCAAATGCACTTCAAGATTCTAGTCACCGCCGGCGACGGCATCGGCCCCGAGGTCACCAATGAAGCAGTCGCGGTGCTGCGCGAAGTCGCATCTCTCGGCGGCCACACATTCGATTTCGATTCCAAGCGCATCGGCGGCGTGGCCATCGTGCAGGACGGCACTCCCCTGCCCGCCGACACCCTCGCCGCCGCCCTCGATTCCGATGCAGTTTTATTAGGCGCAGTCGGCGGCAATGAATTCAATTCGCTCGCCCCTGACAAGCGCCCCGAAGCCGGCCTGCTGCAAATCCGCGCCGCGCTCGGCGGCTTTGCAAACCTTCGCCCCGCATTCGCCTTCAAAGAGCTCACCGTCAACAGCCCCTTGCGTCCTGAAATTGTCGATGGTGCTGACATTCTTTTCGTTCGCGAACTTCTTGGCGGTCTCTACTTCGGCCAGCCACGCGAGTGGAACAAAACCACAAACGAAGCTTGGAACACCATGCGCTACACCAAGGCGGAAGTCGTCCGCGTAGCACGCATCGCATTCCAGTTGGCCACGAAACGCCGCAATAAGGTCACCAGCGTCGACAAGGCCAATGTTCTTGAAGTCTCGCAACTTTGGCGCGCCGCGGTCACTGAAGTCGCAACCGAATTTCCCGGCGTCACGCTCGAGCATCAATACGTCGATGCCATGGCCATGCACATTATGAATCAGCCGCGCAGTTACGATGTGGTGCTGACAGAAAACCTCTTCGGCGACATCCTCTCCGACGAAGCCGCCGTCATCACCGGCTCGCTCGGCATGTTGCCCTCTGCCACCATTGGCGGCAAAGTCAATCTATATGAACCGGTCCACGGCTCCGCGCCAGACATTGCCGGCAAAGGCCTGGCCAATCCACTCGGCGCAATCCTCACCGGCGCTTTGATTCTGCGCCACTCCGCCGGCCTTGAAGCCGAAGCCGCGGCAATTGAAACCGCCGTCCGCAAGGTTCTCGAACAAGGCTTCCGCACACCCGACCTAGCACGCTCCAACCCGTCCGCCGCGGCGGAATTCACCGTGCTTTCAACAACTGAGATGGGCGCAAAAGTCCGCGAAACAGTAAGAACCATGCTTGTGAACGCATAAAAAAGGTCTTAACAGGGCACGGCGAAGTACCCTCTGGGTCCCGTGCCGCAGGAGCTTTCGGCTGGTGAAGGGTACGGGCTTCAGCCCGTACATTTGGAAAAAATTAACAGGTGGGGCTTTAGCCCCTGAGGGATTTGGTGAATCGCTCCATGACCGAGCCAAAAACACTATTCGAAAAAGTCTGGCAGCAGCACGTAGTCGTCGAGCCGCAAGGCGAGCCGACTGTGCTCTACGTCGACCTGCAACTGGTCCACGAAGTCACCTCGCCGCAAGCCTTTGAAGGCCTGCGCCTGGCAGGCCGCAAGGTCCGCCGTCCCGACCGCACCATTGCTACGGTCGACCACAACGTGCCCACCACCATCGAGGGCCGTCTTAACATCGTAGACCAGGTCGCCGCCACGCAAATTGCCACGCTGCGAAAGAACTGCGCCGACTTCGGCGTCGAGCTTTACGACGTGAACTCGCGCGACCAAGGCATCGTTCACGTCATCGGCCCTGAGCTCGGCATCACCAAACCCGGCATGACCATTGTCTGCGGCGACTCGCACACCAGCACCCACGGGGCTTTCGGGGCTTTGGCTTTCGGCATCGGCACCAGCGAGGTTGAGCACGTGCTCGCCACGCAGACGCTTCCTCAATCCAAGCCCACGACCTTCCGCATCGCCGTCGAAGGTGACCTCCCTACAGGCGTTACCGCCAAAGACATGATCCTCGCAATCATCGGCCAAATTGGAACTGACGGCGCAACCGGCTGCGTCATTGAATACGCCGGCTCCGCCATTCGCGCCCTTTCAATGGAAGGCCGCATGACCGTCTGCAACATGAGCATCGAAGCCGGCGCGCGCGCGGGCATGATCGCTCCCGACGAAAGGACCTACGCCTACCTCAAGGGCCGCCGCTTTAGCCCAACCGGCTCTGCATGGGACGAAGCCGTCCGCGAATGGTCCAAACTCCCCACCGACCCCGGCGCAAAATTCGATCGTGAACTGATTCTTTCCGCTTCCGAACTGGTCCCGTATGTAAGTTGGGGCACCAGCCCCGGCATGGTCGCACCCATCACTTCATCCGTGCCTGACCCCGCCGCTGAGCCCAATGAGCAGCAGCGTAAAGACCTCGAACGCGCACTCGAATACATGAATCTCAAAGCCGGCACGCCGCTGGAAGATGTTGTCATCGACCGCGTCTTCATTGG
>CAZSVJ010000209.1:0-2767 GCA_964610185.1 uncultured Occallatibacter sp.
ATCCACCTCGCCTTCCTCAGGTTACTACTCAGGAGATCGTAAACAGGCTCTTAGACACCCCACACGCTCTACTCCAGAATGACCTCGGGCTCAGTGGCGGAGCCCGCCTGATGGCCGCGCGTGGTCAGGGTGATGGCCGCGGTCAGAATCAGCGCGCCGCCGGCCCAGGCGTAGGGACCGAGATGTTCGCCGAGCAACTGCACGCCGAGCCACGAACCGAGCGCCGGTTCAATGTTCAGGAAGACGCCCGCGCGTGAGGCCGGCACATGATGGATACCCCAGTTCCATAGGAGCGTTGTAGTAGCCGTGCACAGCAACCCGCTGATGGCAAGCGCCGTCCATGCGGTGGAGCTTATGTGGGCAAAGGGCATTGGCGTGACTCTGTAGCCGGAGCTGAGCAGCGGGTTCATCAGCAAGGGGCCGAGGATGATGGCGGCCAGCATTGCCGTTCCGGAGAGGATGGTCCAGGCGGTTACGACTGGCGGGCTGTGCGTTTCCATCAGTTTTTTCGAGAGCAAGATCCAGGCCAGGGCAGTGATCAACGAGGCAATGACCAGCAGGTCGCCGATGAGCGATGGTTCGCCGCGAGCGGCTGGGCCCCGGTCGCCTCCAAGGACAATGAGCGCCGCGCCAATGGTCGAACCGAAGAGGGCAAGCCAGCCGATGCGGTCCAGCCGTTCGCCAGCGAACAGCGCCGCGGCGGCGGCCAGCAACACTGGCATGGCTCCCACCATGAGCGAGGCGTGGCTGACGGTCGTCAGGGCCAGGCCGTTAAACTGAAGCAGAAATTGGATGGGAACGCCGAATGCGGCGGAGAGCAGCAGCAGGCGAAGTTCGCCGCCAGTGAGGCGAAACCGGTTGCGATTCAAGACCACCACCGGCAACATGCCCAGCGAGGCAAACAGAAAGCGGTAGAGCACCATGTGCTCCACGTTCATCTCGTTGAGCGCGAGCCTGCCCCAGTAGAAACCGGTGCCCCACAGGCAACCGGCCAGCGCGCAGGCGCCGTAGCCGAGGAAACTGAGGCGCCGGCCGATCTTCAAGTGCTTTGGCATGCCTCTTTTACTGTCGCACATTACCCAACAGGAACGCGCGCAGCTCGGTCCCATGCGACGGGAGCAATCATTTGGAATCGCCAGTGCGCTGTCCGCAAAATAGAGTTGGGATGCAAGCAACTTCTGGCGGCGTTGTTGGTGGACAACGCAAGAAGTGCTTCCCATAGCGAAGGTCGTCAAGTCTCAATTGGCGTCGCGCCCTCATTGGAGAGTTTGATCGCGAACTTTAGTTCTTCAACAGGGAATCAACGGAAGATTCAGGGCAATCGCCCTAGCGGAACATTGACCTCAGGGGAATTGCATTGGGGTTGTTTTGAAAGGGCACGGCTTTAGCCGTGCCGATTGCAGGGCTAGAATTGCCGGCTTTAGCCGCGGAGGGATGTATTGAAGATTCTCAAATCATCCCTCAGGAGCTGAAGCCCATAAGTTTTCGGGCCGTTTTGCGGCACGGCTAAAGCCGCGCCCTTTCAAAACAACGACGATTTGCCTGGTATCGAAAGCCAGTACCATTTATTCCGCATGCGGAATTCCAAATGCAATTCCCCTAACATTGACCTTAAGTACTGTATGGAACGCAATGAAGTGAGAATACAATACGAGCACCGAAGTCTACGTCCCCAATTCAGAACGAAGCGAATTCTCGATCGAAACATTTCCAATCCCACAATTGGAGGTCGCGATGCGCGCGCCATCACCGGAAAACGATGGAATGGGAAGTCTTCTGTCCGGCCAGGGGTGCCGGTTCCGCGTTTGGGCGCCGAATGCCCAGCGTGTCCAGTTGGTCCTCGAAAACGCGGCCAATCAACCCGTCGGCGATCTAGCGGCGGAGCCGGGAACCGGGAACTGGTCCGCAGACCAAGTCGATGCCCCAGCAGGGACCAAGTACCAGTACATCATCACGAACATGGGCGGCTTGAACAACGACAATTCGCAACCGTGGTTTCGATCCGATGCGCGGGCATTCCAGGTGGAGAGCTCGGCGGCTGCGTCGATGAGCTACGTGGTTGACCCCGCGCTGTTTTCGAGCGGCCGGCAGCCTTTCACAACACCGGCCTTTCAAGACTTCCTGATTTACCACCTGCACGTTGGCTCGTTTGCCGGCCGGAACGACGGCATCGCGGTGACGTCGAGTATTGCGACATTTGTGGACGTTATCGACAAGCTCGACTACATACGAAGCTTGGGATTTAATGCGATTGAGCCGTTGCCGATTACCGACTTTCGCTGCGACGTGGGCGGAGCCGGCGAGGGCTATGGGCCTTCGGACATGTTCGCGTCGGAGGACGCTTATGCCACAAGCCCCGATCGGGCGGTCGCGGAATTAATTCAGCTGATCGAAGCGGCGCATTCGAAGGGGCTTGCCGTGATTCTCGACATGGTATACAACCACGCCGCAATCATCGACAACCGGTATTGGCAGTATGACGGCAACACCGCCGGCGACAATGGCACGACGGGAGGCATTTACTTTCTGCATGGGCACGCCACGCCGTGGGGAGCCGGCTTTGGGCTGTGGCAGCAGGAGGTTAAGGACTTTTTGCTGGACAACGCGCGGATGTATCTGGGGCAATACGGCGTGGACGGCCTTCGCTTTGACGCTGTGCAGGCCATCCAGCCGGATGCGGTCGAGTTCATTGTGCCGACGCTTCGCCAGGAGTTCCCGGACAAATACCTGATTGCCGAGTACAACCCGTACGACTCGAGCACATCCG
>CAZSVJ010000209.1:2777-6567 GCA_964610185.1 uncultured Occallatibacter sp.
CATCCGTGACGGCGCCGGAGGACCCCTACGGCACGCTGGGCTTCTGTGCTACGTGGGATATGAACAGTCCGTGGGATACCTTCAACCTGCTGGGCGGGACGAACGTCGTGAGCTTGCTCGAAGCGCGAATCGGCGCCTTCTCCGATCCGAACCCATGGCATCTTGTGAACTACCTCACCGGGTCGCACGACCAGATTTACGGCGGGCAGGGAGATACCGGCGTCTATTTTGCCCAGCGATTCGGCGGGCGCGGAAATGGGTGGGCAAGAGCCAAGGCGCGCCTTGCATGGGCGCTCAATGCGACCCTGGCTGGCACGCCGATGCTGTTTATGGGAACCGAGGGGCATCTGGACGGCTTCTGGGATCCGGAGGTTGCGGCTGGCTACGATCATCGCCTTGACTGGGGTCAAATCGGCGATGAGTTGGGCGCACCCATGCAGCAGATGGTGCGGGACATCAATCAGTTGCGCTGGGCGCATCCAGGGCTGCGATCACCGGCGGGAATGGTTGTTCATGTCGACGGGCAGAACCAGGTGGTGGCCTTCAAGCGTTACGATGTGGCCGGCGATGTATTGCTCGTGGTGGTGAACGCGGGCAACGGCGAGTGGGATGGAAATCAGTACGGAGTGAATCTTGCCGGGGACACCGGGGCCTGGCGGGAGGCATTCAATTCGCAGGCGCCGCTGTATGGCGGAATCGGCACCGTGGGTAACTTTGGAATGGATTTGCAAGAGGCCAACGGGCAGCTTTGGATCAATCTGCCGAGTTGGGGAGTGCTGGTGTTCATTAAGCTGTAGGGCCAGTTGACTGGCGCCGATTGATTGGGCTCTGGATTGCTTGCCAATAGATTCGGCCAACCTGTTCTATTTAGAGAGAGGCGCATCACTCCCCAAAACCGCGCGCATCGGCGAGAATACAGTTCGATGATGAATTGGCTGCTGCGGGCGAGAATGAACAGTGTTGGGGGGGTGGGCCTGGCTGTTGCCGGAGCGTTGTTGTGCGCATTGCCGGCTGCGAGGGCGCAGGAAACTGCCGCATTGGGGAAGGATTCGTCCCGCTCTGGCCACCCCAAAGAGCCCAAGGAAAGGCCGCTTTCCGACCGGCTTCCCGACAAGCCCTCCCTGCCGCCTGTATTCACTTTCCCCGTGGAGCCGTTTGGTTTTTCCGCGCCCGGACCCATTTATCTGGGAGCACGAAACAGTCTAGTCTCGTTGGACTTTCTGGATGAAAATCGGCTGCTCTTTACTTTTCGCGTGCCCGGACTTATGCACCGCGATCTTGGTGACAGCGCAGGAGGCGAAGAGCGCCAGATTCGTGCCGTGGTGGTGGCGCTGCCTGAGGGCAAGATCGAGTCAGAGGCCTTGTGGACCGTTCACGACCGGTTGCGCTACTTGTGGATGCTCAAGGACGGTCACTTTCTGCTGCGCGACCGGGACGGTCTGCAACAAGGCGACGCCAAACTGGAGCTGAAGCCGCTGATGCAATTTCCGGGGCCGCTGCTGTGGCTGGAACTCGATCCGACGCAGCAGTTGATGGTGACTAACTCGCTGGAGCCCGCTCTAGAGAAAACCAACGACGCCGCGGACGGGCAAAAGACGCAGCCGCCAAGCTTGACCTCAGGCGAACAGGGCAAGACCCATGCAGGCCGGGACGATTCCAGCAGAACAGAGGCCAGGAAGACCGAACTGGTGCTGCGGATTCTGCACCGGGAGTCCGGCCACGTGCTGCTCGTGAGCCGCGTTCGCTCGACCGTCCATCTACCCATCAATGTCGACGGGTACCTTGAAAGCCTGCGCGACAACAACGAGCAGTGGCTGCTGAATCTGAATTATTTCGGCGGCGGGAGCAGAGTTCTGGGGCGAGTGGAGTCGGCCTGCTCGCCGGCGCTCGAATTTGTCTCGCAGCGGGAGGTGCTGGTGACAGGATGCACTGCATCCGGCGGGCGCAAGCTGGTGGCGATGGATACGGGCGGACACCGTCTTTGGGAGGATTCGACCTCCGCGTCGGCAATCTGGCCGATTGTGGTCATGGCGCCGGATGGCCTGCGGCTGGCGCAGGAGACCCTGGCTGTAACCCACCCGGTTAACCCTTTTGCGCCGTTCGACAGCAAAGACGTGAAAGGTCAGTTGGTCAGGGTTTTCGATGCGGCGGACGGCAAGGTGGCGCTTGAGGCCCCCGCAAGCCCGGCGCTCGATTCGGGTGGCAATGTGGCCATTTCACCCTCCGGCAGGCGTGTCGCAGTTCTTAACGCGGGCGCCATTCAGGTTTTCGATCTGCCTGCTGCGCCGCCGTTGCCGGACGCCGGGAACCAGGCGGGGCACTGAGAGGCAATTCTTTCCGGCTCATGGGACTTGCAAGCCCGTGTAAACTGGTTGATGGGAGATTTTGCTTGGCCTCGGCTGTCGTCAATTACACAGCTGCCGCGGTGAGCGATCGCGGCCGCAAACGTCCGTCCAACGAAGATGCATTCGGCTTCTCCGTCGAGCACGGAGTCTATGTTGTTTGCGACGGCATGGGCGGCGCGGCGGCAGGGGAGATTGCCAGTTCCCTAGCAGTCGATGAGGTGATGCGCCTTCTCAGCGCCCGCGGCGAGGCCGTTCCGCTGCCGCTGGTGGCCGAGCAGGCACTAAGCGCGGCCAATGAGGCAATCTTCTCCCGGTCCCAGCGCAACAACAAGCTCAGCGGCATGGGCACCACTCTGGTGGGCCTGGTGGTAGAAGATCGCCGCGTGTGGGTGCTCAATATCGGCGACAGCCGATGTTACCGGCTGCGCAACCGCCGGCTGGAGCAGCTCACCCTGGACCACTCGCTGGTCGAGGAGCAGGTGAGAATGGGCCGCATGACCCACTCCGAAGCGCTGCGCTCGCCGCTTCGCAATGTAATCACGCGCGCTTTGGGGACGCAAAGCCAGGTGACTCCGGATATTTTCGAGATCGAGGCGGAGCCTGGCGACCTTTTTCTGCTCTCTTCCGACGGCCTGACCCGCGAACTCTCCGATGCTGATATTGCATCGATGCTCGGCGCCGGCGGCGCGGGCGAACCATCCTTGCGAGTACTTTGTTCGCGCCTTGTCGAGGCGGCAAAAAAGGCCGGCGGCCACGACAACATTACTTGTCTGCTGGTGCGGGTCGAGGGTTAAAAAGTTTCAACCCACTTTGACACCATCGAGTCTGCGGTCCTCGACTTGCGAGCCGATTGCACGGATGCGGTGGTTAGCGATAGGCTTCTTGTCGGCGAGGAGCAAGAATGAATCAGGGAAGTGAAAGCGCATCGGCCCCCATCGATCCGGCAGCAATTCCACAAAGAACGCTGTATACCGGAGCCACCATGCCCGCGGTCGGCCTGGGGACGTTCGGGTCCGATCACGTAACTGCGAATCAGGTGGCCAAGGCTGTCAAAGGTGCGGCTGCGGTCGGTTATCGGCACTTCGATTGCGCGTCGGTCTACGGAAACGAAGCCGAAGTCGGAGCTTCGCTCGAAGCCGTCCAGCAACGCGGAATCGGGCGCGATGAACTTTGGGTAACTTCGAAGCTATGGAACGACAAGCACGGCGAGGACGATGTAATTGCCCAGTGCCGCAAGTCGCTCGCCGACCTTCGTCTTGAGTATCTCGACTTATACCTCGTGCATTGGCCATTTCCAAACTTTCATCCGCCGGGCTGCGATGTGACCGCCCGCAGCGCCGACGCCAAGCCCTACATCCACGATAGTTATATGAAGACATGGCGCAAGATGGAAGAGCTAGTGGATCTGGGGCTGGTGCGGCATATAGGCACCTCGAACATGACCA
>CAZSVJ010000210.1:0-4972 GCA_964610185.1 uncultured Occallatibacter sp.
AGTAGCGGTGCGTCGCCGGCTTCAGCGCCGCCTCCACCAGCTTGTCCACAATGTGTTTCGGCGTAGCCCCGTCGGGGTTGCCCATGCCAAAGTCGATAATGTCTTCGCCGTTACGCCGGGCTGTCCGCTTCATCGCGTCGGTAATGTTGAAGACGTAGGGCGGCAGCCGCTGAATCCTGCTGAACTCTTCCATCGAATTAGTTTAAGGCAATTCAGCTTGTCATGCAGCGAGAGGCATCGGCGAGGTTACTAATGTTGGACCGAATCAGCTCGCCGTGGGGAGTATCCGCCGTTCACCGAATTCACCGGCCCACAAAGCGATGGAATCATTCCCGCCGATGTCACCGCTAACCTGCTCACTCGCCATCCCGCCTCAGCAGGCGCTAACTCGCTGAATTTGTCTTATGACACCGTTTGTTTTTATTGTTCAACTTGCAACGCGATCCAAATCTTGTCTCTCTTTAGGGCCCGAACTTTATACTTGTTTTGACATGCCAGAATTCTTACCTGTAGACGAACAAATGGACCTGCTCGAAAAAGGCGCGGCGGAGATCATCCGCGTCGGCGACCTGCGCGAGCGCCTCGAAGATAGCCGCAAGACCGGTCGCCCGCTACGCGTGAAGGCCGGCTTTGACCCCACCGCCCCCGATCTGCATCTGGGCCACACCGTGCTCATGCGCAAGCTGCGCCACTTTCAGCAACTCGGCCACCAGGTCATTTTCCTCATTGGCGACTCCACTGCGCTCATCGGTGACCCCACTGGACGCAACGTCACCCGCAAGCCGCTCACACGAGAGGAGATTGAGCGAAACGCCCAGACCTACAAGCAGCAGGTTTTCAAGATCCTCGACGAATCGAAGACCGAAGTTCGCTTCAACTCCGAGTGGCTCGATCGGCTCGGTTATGCCGGTTTGATCGGCCTCTCCGCCAAGGTCACGCTCTCCCAGATGCTTGACCGTAAGGAGTTCCTGACCCGCTTCCGCGCCGAGCAGGACATAAGTCTCCACGAGCTCCTCTATCCGCTCGCGCAGGGCTACGACTCTGTCGCCTTGAACAGCGATGTCGAGCTCGGCGGCACGGACCAGAAATTCAACCTTCTGATGGGCCGCGAGCTACAGCGCGACTACGGCCAGAAGCCGCAGATCATTCTGATGACACCGATTCTCGAAGGCCTCGACGGCGTGCAGAAAATGTCCAAATCGCTCGGCAACGCGATCGGCATCAACGAGCCGCCGCAGGAGATGTACGGCAAGCTGATGAGCATCTCCGACGTGCTGATGTGGAAGTACTACGTCTTCCTCACCGACCTGCGCCAGAGCGAAGTGGATGCGCTGGAAGCTGATGTAGCCGCCGGCAGGTTGCATCCCATGGAGGTCAAAAAGCGGCTTGCGCGAACCATTACTGCCGGATTTCATGGTGAGAGCGCGGCTGCGAGCGCCGACGAAAACTGGGCGCGGATGTTCCAGCAAAAGGGTGAGAGCGAAGACCTGGAAGCAGTCTCCATCATCTATGCCGACGTCGCCGGACCCGAGCCAAGCCAAATTCGCCTGCCCAAATTGCTGGTCCTGCTGGGTCTCGCTGCCTCGGGCGCCGAGGCCAGCCGCAAGATTGCCGAAAAAGCCGTCAAACTCGACGGCGAAGTGTTCAGCAATACGCTGATTCTGCTTGCCAATCTACCTGCCCGCGTCGCAGTCCGCCTGGGAAAGCGTGCCAAGGTTGCTGTGATTTCGTGAGAATGGCGTTCCATAATTAGCCAATTGGCGTATACTGGAATCCGAGGCGAATTATGGCGACCCATTCCGTACACAGTATTCTCGGCGGAGAAGTAATACTTGGCAGACCTTTCGGTCAGGGCGGCGCAATGGCCGACCTGGTCCGCGAAGGGCTGCCAGTCAAGTCTCTATATTTATTGGCCGAGCGGCTGGATCTGCGCCAGGCGGAGATTTCCGAAAAGATCGGCATTCCGCAGCGCACACTTACCCGGCGGCTGACGCAGCACTCCCGGCTGACGGCGGCCGAGTCGGACCGGACCGTCCGGCTGGCACAGGTCTATTCGACTGCGGCAGAGACGCTGGGCGATGGCGATAAGGCGGCGCAGTGGCTCAAAACGCCTAATCGCGCCTTGCGCGGTGGGCGGCCTCTCGACCAGTTGGATACCGATCCCGGCGTCCGTGAAGTCGAAGACGTGCTTGGCCGCATCTCTTACGGCGTTTACAGCTGATGCGCATCTGGCGGCTCTGCCGGGAGCCGTATGCGGCCGAGGCATTTTCAGGCGAGGGGGCGCGGCGTTTCGGCGGACGATGGAACTCGCGCGGCGTGCCTATGGTCTATGCGTCCACTTCGCTGGCGCTGGCTGCCATTGAGCTTTTTGTCCATCTCGAACCCGGCCTGGCGCCCCGCGATCTTGTCTATCTCTCCGCAGAGTTGCCCGAAGGAGAGCCCGCCCGCACCATTGAAGCCCCGGAGTTGCCGCCCGATTGGTGGACGGACGACGCTGCGGCGGAAGCAGGTACGACCCGCGATCTCGGCGATACCTGGATGCGCGAACGCTCTTCGCTGGCCCTGATGGTTCCGTCGGTGCCAATCCGCGTGGAGTGGAACGTACTCGTCAATCCGCTCCATCCTCGTATTGCCGAGATCAAAATCGACGCTCCTCAGCCGTTTGTTTTCGATTCCCGCATGTTCCAATAACCACCCAGTTAATAGGCGCTATCGCCCGCCCAACGCGAACTCGCGCGCAGACTCCAGCAGCTTCGCGACCGACTGCTTCGAGCAGGATTCGGTGTAGATGCGCATCAGCGGTTCGGTGCCGCTGGCGCGAAGCAATAGCCACGTCTCGGCTGCATTCGGCTTGGTCGCGGCCTCGGGATTGTCGAGGTAAAACTTCACGCCGTCCAAATTCTCCTGGCGCAGAATCGGCATTCCGGCAAAGACCGGGTCGCCTGTCTTGAGCGCGCGCGCCCTGGCAATCGCACCGTTCTTAACGTCGTCGGAGATGTGCAGATCGATGCGACCGTATTGGTGTTCGCCGTATTCGGCCTGTAGATCGGCCACCAGCTGGCCAAGCGTCTTGTTTTCCTGGGCCATGACGTTGGCCAGCAGCAGCGCATTGAGCAGCCCATCGCGCTCCGGCAGGTGGCGCTGAAAGCCGATGCCGCCCGACTCTTCGCCGCCCATCAGGATCTCGCGATCGAGCATGTAGTCGCAGACAAATTTGAAGCCGATGCCGTGCTCGATCAACTCGCGGCCATGTTTGGCGCAAATGCGGTCCAGCATCTTTGTCGTATTGAAGGCGCGGGTCACGGCTCCAGGCCAGCCCTTGTACTTGAGCACCCAACTGAGCAGCACCGAGAATATTTTGTGCGGGTCAACGAATTCTCCATGCTCGTCTGTCGCGCCGATGCGGTCGGCGTCGCCGTCGGTGCACAGGCCGGCGTCGCAACCGTTGGCAACAGTCGCTTCGCCCAGCGCGCGAATATGCGGTTCGATGGGTTCGGGATTGATACCGGGAAACAGCGGATCAACATTGCCCCGAATCTGCACATGCGCCACGCCAAGACAAGTGAAAATGTCGGAGATAATCGTCCGCCCCGCGCCATACATCGAATCGATGGCAAACTTCCTTCCCGACTTAGCGATCAGATCCAAATCCGCGAAACCCTCGATGGCGCTGAGATAAGTCGGAAGGAAATCGACCTCGCGAATCGGGGCTGGCCGCGCCGCGAGGCTCACTGGCTGCCCCAGGTACGACTCGATCTCCGCAATGATCGATGGCTTGCCCGATCCGCCGTACCAGGCTTTGTATTTCACGCCGTTCCAGTGCGCCGGATTATGCGAAGAGGTGATCATGATGCCACCCGCGCAGCCGCGTTCACGCACTCCGAAGCTCAAGGCCGGCGTGGGCGTGATGTCGTTGGCAAGCAGCACTGGAATGCCGGTAGAGGCCGCAACCTCGGCGCAGGCCCGCGCAAACGCCTTCGACCCAAAGCGCGTGTCGTAGCCGATGCAAAGTCCCTTGCCGGGGTCTTCTTTCGAGTGAATATATGCGGCTACCGCTTCCGCGGCGATGCGCACATTGGCAAAGGTAAAATCGTCGGCGATAAGGCCGCGCCAGCCGTCGGTGCCGAACTTGATTTGAGGATGGGGCATTTTGGGGTTGTCGTTCTCCCTAAGAACTAGGGTAAAGGATGGGAGCCGCGCTGTTTCAGATTCGTTTTCGCCAGTAGCCCGGACGGCGCTTGGCGTGGGCTACGGCAACAACGAATATCCCATCCTGCCATTCAAGAAAGACGATGGAGTAGGGGAACTTTCTGAGCAGAACCCTGCGCGTGCCATGCAAGTAGGAGGGATAGCGACTCGGGGAGTCAGCCGCAGCCGAATAGGCAGAGAGCAGTTCGTCTCGAAACCTTCGCGCTATAGACATGCTGCGTTCGGCATACCAGACCATCGCCAAATTGGCATCGCGCCGGGCGCCTTCGTGAATTCGCAGCGCCTTCACGGGCCTACGATGGCACGCAAATCTGCCTCGACCTCTTCGAGGGAGTACGTCACAGCTGTTCCGGCCTTGATTTCCGCTACTCTGCGCTCAACCTCGCTGTTCCAGGCGGCTTCACTCTCGGCCTCGCCGGCGTCGTCTTCCCCGTGATCAACGCTCTCCCAAAGCGAGGCAGCCAGCAGGATGCGCTCCTCATCAGGCAGTTCATAGGCGATTTTTCGAACTTCCTCGTAGGAGAGCGGCATGGAAAGATTGTAGCGCGGAAGCGGTAAAAGAACTACTGCCGCGCGGCCAAGCTTCAGGTTGGGTCAAGAAGTAAACATCGCGTGCCGCGTTTGCTATTGCGCTCTCTTGTAATCCCGCTTGAATCCGCTGATCGCTATATAAGTTCGGTGTTGCCGGAAAGCCCCAGCTCTTTCACGATCTTGCCCACATCCTGGGAGCGCTCTCGGTGGGCGATCAGCAGCGCATCTTCGG
>CAZSVJ010000210.1:4982-6451 GCA_964610185.1 uncultured Occallatibacter sp.
TCTTCGGTGTCGACAATTACCAGGTTCTTTACGCCCACCAACGCGACAAACTTCTTGGGGCTGAAGATGTAGTTGTTGACGGCATCGATAGCAAGGTGGCCTTCGGTCTCCGACACATTTCCGTCGCCGTCTCCTCGCAGGCGCGTATCGAGCTGGTATTCGTAAAGCGAGGCCCAGGAACCAAGGTCGTTCCAACTAAACTCGGCGGGCAGGCAGTACAGCTCTGACAGGTGCTCTCCCTTGGCCGACCTCGGCTCAAGCACCGCGTAGTCGACTGAAATGTTTTCGCACTTGGGATAGAGCGATTGAAAGACCTCTTCGAACTGGGGCGTGCCGTAGGCCGCGGCAATTCCCTCGAGCAGCGGCGCGGTCTCCGGCAGGTGTTCGCGCACGGCATTTGCCAGGGTGCGTGCCGACCACAAAAACATTCCCGAGTTCCAGTAATAGTTACCGGCGGCCACAAACTCTTCGGCGCGATTCTGATTGGGCTTCTCGATGAAGCGGCGCACGTGCAGAGCGACATCGTCTTGCGTGTAGTCGCCGGTCTCAATGTAGCCGTAACCGGTTTCGGCGCGGGTAGGCTCAATGCCCAGCACCACCATGTTGTCGCCCCTTGCGGCTAAGGCGATTCCCTTTTGAAGCGCTTTGAGGAAGCGCGGCTCGTCGGCGATGACGTGGTCGGAAGGAAATACGCCCAGCACCGCATTCGGATTCTGCCGCTCGATCAGGAATGCGGCCAGCCCGCAGGCCGGAGCCGTGTTGCGGGCAACCGGTTCCTGGATGATCTGGTCTTCGGGCACGCCCTTCAACTGATCGGTTATCTCGTGGGCCTGATACGCGTTGGTAATGATCCAGGTCTTTTCGAGCTTAGCCAGCGGCCTGAGCCGATCCACGGTCTGCTGGATCATTGAGCGTTCGCCGTCAAGCGCCAAGACCTGCTTGGCGCGGGCGCGGCGGGAGCGCGGCCAGAAACGGGTTCCACTGCCGCCCGCAAGAATCACAGGACGAAAATCGATTGACTTCGACATTGAAGTGACATCCTACCCGACCGGGACCACGTTTGCCCAGTGCCGCCGGCACATTTTGTCAAATGATTGGATCGGCTCCGCGGTTTCGCCGCAATCGACACAGATTTCCTTATCCCAAAATCGCGGAACGGCGCGTGTATCCCCGCCAATTGAGGGATTCGGCTATGCCAGCCGCGTAAGGAATTCGCCCATCCGCCGGGTTCCCTCGTCGATGTTTGGCTTGGTCACCGGATAGGAGATGCGGATGTGCTCTGCGGTTCCAAAGGCCTCGCCTGGAACCGAGACGACGTGGGCCTCGTGCAGCAGCCGCGTCGCCAGCTCAGTCGCGGTGCGCATGCCTCCCTTGCCCAAATAAGCGGAGATGTTCGGATAGACGTAAAACGCTCCCTCGGGTGTGGTGCAGGTGATGCCGGGAATCTCACGCAGCTTGGCCAGCATGTA
>CAZSVJ010000211.1:0-6387 GCA_964610185.1 uncultured Occallatibacter sp.
GGCCGCCGGAACGGGCGGATCGTATCCGATTGCGATTTCGGCGAGCAACGGGATTACACCTGCCGCGACGCAGAGCTTTACGTTGATCGTGGATCAGGCTCCGGCCATCACCAGCCCCAACAACGCGACGTTTAAGACCGGCACATCCGGAACGTTCGATGTAACAGGAACGGGCTATCCAGCGTCGACCTACACTGAGACGGGGATACTGCCGGTCGGCGTGACGCTAACCAAGACGGGCGTGCTCAGCGGTACGCCAGCGGCCGGCGCCGGCGGCGTTTACGCAATCACCATAATCGAATCGAATGGTGTCCTAACCAACGCGACACAGAGCTTTACGCTGACAGTGGATCAGGCTCCGGCGATTACCAGCGCCAATAGCACGACGTTTTCGGCAGGGATGGCGGGCAGCTTCACAGTGACGGCCAGCGCCTATCCGGCACCGACGTTCACCGAGGCGGGGACACTGCCGAGTGGCGTAACGCTGAACACAGCGGGTGTATTCAGCGGAACGCCGGCGGCGGGCACGGGCGGCTCGTATCCAATTACGATTACGGCGACCAACGGGACTACACCTGCCGGGACGCAGAGTTTTACGCTCATAGTGGATCAGGCCCCGGCCATTACCAGCGCAAATAATGCAACGTTCACCGTGGGCACGGCAGGCACGTTTAGCGTGACCACAACAGGCTACCCGGCGTCCACGATCACAGAGTCTGGGCCGCTTCCCAGCGGCGTGACTTTCGTCAACAACGCCAATGGTACGGGCACGCTGAGTGGGAAGGCGACCGTCAGTGGCATCTATCCCATCACCTTCACGGCGTCGAATGGAGTAGGAACGGCGGCGACGCAAAGCTTCACGCTCACATCGGAGACCACCGTCCCGGCCTCCGGCACGGCATGCAACGGCGTATACATCGGCACATTCAGCGGCAACATCGCGGTCTCCACCGGACAGAATTGTATCTTCGTGAAAGGCGGCGCCACCGGGAATATTACGGAGACGGGCGGCAACCTCGCGCTCAGCAACGCCACAGTCGGTGGCAATGTTCAGATCGGCGGAGGCACCTATTCAATCGGACCATCAATCACGATAAAAGGCACCCTTGCAATCCAGAGCATTCCCAAGGGCACGGCCCAGAACCAGGTCTGCGGGACGACGGTGTCGGGAATAACGCTCCAAAGCGATGGGACGGCTTCAACGATCGGCGCGGGAACACCCTCATGTCCCGGCAACACAATCATTGGGAGCCTTACGCTTCAAGCCAACAGCGCTGCGATTACAGTGTCGGGTAACTCGATCAGCGGGAGCCTGATTGACCAGAGCAACACGGCGGCGATCACCTTGTCAGCAAACACGGTCAGCGGGAGCCTGACGGACCAAAGCAACTCGGGAGCATCTGTGCTGTCTCTGAACTCGATCACGGGGACACTCGTTGTCCAAAGCAACTCGGGTACATCTGACGTGTCTCAGAACACGGTCGGCGGCAGTATGACGGACCAGGGGAACACGGCACTGACCCAGGTAGTCAGCAACAAAGTATCCGGCGCCTTGCTGTGCCAGAGCAATACTTCGATAACGGGTAGCGGAGACACCGCGTCCAAATTAGAAGGGCAGTGCGCAACATTCTAACTGGCCTTAATCGAGGGGAAGGGCTGCCCTCGAAATCCCAATGGGCACGGGTTCTGGGGGCATTACCATAACTGCCCCTCTTCCTCGAAGGGCTAAAGAGCGCGCAGGTTCCTAGGCCGATTGGGCTGCAAACTTGGCGAGCGTGCGTAACTGGCGATGCCGGAGATAGCCGTTACTGGCCAATACGGTGGCGGATATCGGCAACCAGAGGATCTTCTGTCGACTGCCCACGAATGCTGAGGTAGCTCTTATAGAAGTCGGCGAACCCCTCGCTATTCATTCCTTGCCGTACGCGCCCTTGATAGTAATAGACGGGCGGAAAATAGGCATAAGTCGGCACGTTGTCCAAAAACAGTTCGATGGCTTCGCCTCGCCGCTTCGTGCATTGATCAAATTCTGAATCAGCCTCGGTGAACGCTCCGGCTTCCAGGTAGGCCCGCCCCAGATCGAAGTGGCCGATCCAGGTGTCCAGCAGGTTGTTTGCGGCTGTGATTTGTTTCACTGCATCCTTCGCGTCTTTCCGCTTCAATGCGATCATCCCCTCGATGATCTTGCCGTAAGCCTGCGGCTCGTTTGTTAGTTCTGAAGAGAGGCTTGTCGCAAGCTTTTGCGCTTTAGCCATCTCTCCAGCATCGACGTAGGTGTTTGCCGCTAGAAACTCAATCTGGGTAGTCTGGCTGTTCGCCAATGCCTTGCCAATGTCAGAGAGGGCTGCCGCATGCTTGCTTTGGATTTCCTCGATGTTTCCCAGCGCCGCGTATTTCCTCGCGGCATTGTCGGTGTTCTTGGCCGCGACGTCCGCAGCGGCTCCGTTTGCAAGTATGGTCGCCGCCTCGGCGTACTTTCCCTGATAGGCGGCGAGATCGGCGAGTCCAGCGGTCGCAGTGGATGCGGGCAGCGCACCAATTTTCTGGAGTTGATGGTACGACTCGGTCGCCCTGTCGATCTGCCCCTGTCCAATTTGCGCTTCCGCGAGTACCAGGAATCCCTGCGCGGCCGAGGGATTGATGGCAAGCCCGGCACGCGCCTCTTTTTCACCCGCTGCAAAATCTCCGGCAAACGAACTGATGAACGACAGGTTCAGCCGCTGCGCAACCCCCTTGGGAACGATCTCAACTGCGTTTTGAGCCGCTTCCAACGCCTTCGGCGCGTTGCGCAACTGCGCATAGCAGCTACCAAGGTTCCACTGACCGACGCGATCGGCGGGAAAGTGAGTAACGAGCTGTGTGTATTCTTGAACGCAATTCTGCCAGTCGCCGGTGATGAAATAGTACATCCCGCGGTTGCGATAACGTTCCCGCTCGGTCATGCTATCCACGTGTTCCATCGCCAGCTTCATGTACTTTGCGGCGTCCTTGGGTCTCCCCAGATTCTGGGCCATGGCCGCCATGCCGGTGTACGGTCGCGCAAACTTGGGATCCAGTTGCACGGTTTTCTCGAACGAATCAAATGCCTCCTGGAATTTGCCTGCGAACTGTTCGTCAATAGCGAGAGCTTCCTGGTGAACCGCTTCCAGTGACGCGGCCTTGAAGCCTCCGCTGACCTCATCGAACTGCACCTAGGCAGGCGTGGTGTCACCCAGGGCTTTGCGAATCGGCACCGCCAGCTTGGGAAGGCTGTTTAAAATGTCCTGCTTGCTCGCGACACTGACTTCCGATTTTGCGATCACCTTGCCGCTCACCGCATCCAGGGCAATGGCCGAGATCTCGTACTCGTCGCCCCGCAAATCAATCTCGCCCATGATCAGCACGTTGACGCCTTCGTTTTCGGCGATCAACCGCGCCGATTGCTCGTCGAGTTTGTCAGTAGGTTGCGGGAGTTTCTCCGCCAGCTTTCGCGCATCCCCGCGGCTGAAGACGTTGATAAAGCTGGCGCCTTCCAGAGCCACACCCAGCATCGGCTCAAGTGTGTTATCCAAAACCGGATCGCCGGTATGGTTTGCGAAATCGCCCACCAGCACAGTGATGGGCACATGTTGCCCTGATTTCGCGGCCAGCTGCCGTCTGACGGCGAACCAGGTAATTCCCGCTGCGATAGCCAGAATCAAAGCGCCGGCGACTGCGAAACGCGTCCATGGGAGCTCCCGAAGACGATTCATGTGCCGCCGCGTCGAAGAAGCGGAAACCTTCTTCCCTCCGCTTTTCCCTTGCCAGGCACGAAGATCCGCATCCAGTTCTTCGCCGCTTTGGTAGCGGTGGGCCGGATCCTTTTCGAGACATTTTGCGACGATATTGCTCAGCGAGCCAGAGATATTCTTGTCGACCTCCGACAGCGGCACGGCTCGCCGCTGCGTGCGCATCAACAGACTTGCGATCGCGCTCTCAGCGTGAAATGGCATGACGCCGGACACCAACTCGTAAAGGATCAAGCCGAGAGTGAAAATATCGGAACTGGCCTTGAGCTCTTTGCCCTGCGCTTGCTCCGGCGACATGTATTCAATCGTGCCGAGCATCGCGCCGGTTTGAGTCATTCCGTCACCGCGAATGGTGCGAGCCAATCCGAAATCCATCACCACGACGCGGCCATTCACGTCGCGCATGATGTTGCCGGGCTTCAGGTCGCGATGGATGATTCCTTCGCGGTGGGCAGCGGCCAATCCGGCAGCCACCTGCTCCATGATGTCGACCGCTTCAGCAACCTCCAGTTTGCCCCGTTGTCTCAGGAGTTGATGGAGGTCTTGTCCCTCAACGTACTCCATCGTGATGAACTTGATTCCACCAGCCTCACCAAGATCGAAAATGCGGATGATGTTCCGGTCGGTGACCTGGCGAGCAAGGATCAACTCCTGTTTGAAACGCTGCAGGATTTCAGGATTGTTCGAAAGCTCAGGCTTGATGACCTTGAGCGCGACGTCTCGCTCCAATTCGAGGTCTCGCGCTTTGTAAACCGCCCCCATGCCGCCTTCGCCCAGAGTTTTAACGATTTCGTAGCGGTTCGCAAAAACGGTTCCCGGCTGCAGCGACGCGCCGCCCGAAGTGATACCCATGGCAACTACGCCATCCGCTGTCAAGTGGACTGGCGTTCCGGGAGGCAAGGTGACGCCGGAAAGGAACGGCCCCGGAACCGGGATGGCCGCGAGGGTCGGCATCCCGCCGGCGATGGTTGGAGCTTCGGAAGGCCGTTCTGTTGGCGGTGCAGACGCCTGTCCGCTTGCGTCGATCTCTCCTGAAGCAGGGGAACCGGACACGCCGCTACTGACTACAAGTGTCTGAGCTTCCGGCTCGTACTTCTGCTTTTTTGGGTCGTTCATGCCTGATCCGCCCCACGCAGTGGCTGAGCTATATAAATCTGATGAAAGGAGCTGCCTTTGACCACCCTCCTCTACAGCGCTCGCAGCAAGAAAGGCAGCTAAAGAGCCTTTGGAACTGCGGTGAGGCGAAGCCATAGATCTAGAGTCATCGCGACTAACAGGGAGCGGTGACCTCGCACGGTCTGAAGGCCTTACCTCAATTCCGAAAACGCCCTAAGGAACCCTGTTCGCAGTATATACCCCTGATGAATCTGCGGTGAATGATCGATTCACTGACTGGACCCGAAGAAAACAGCGAGCCCACCGCAATATTTCGATCTGGACCGATCATGACCGCTTGCTTTTCGGTTAAGGAAAACCCGGAGCCAATGAGAGCTATGTGAACGAACTTTTCGACCTGTGCCTCGCCAAAATGCCATCCGGGGCCGAATATGGACTCGGCTTTTAATTCCGCGATAATCTCAGTGGAGTATTTTCTGTTGGGAAGGACGGGCTCGGTGACAGCGAAACAATCCACGGACTGCACCGAGCGCACTCCGAAACCTCGCCGGGCACAACTCTCCTGCGCTTCACCTTCAACTTTGACGAGAGATGTTCGTAGCCACAGCTTAGGCGGCCAAGTCGTAGCGATGATGCAGCCCGCCGAGCCTCGGCATTGCTACAACCGGCTGCCTATCTTAGACCCGTTCGCAGCTTCGCGGCCAATTGGCGTTTCCTTGGCCAATGCGAGATGAGTTCGGTCCTTGTGGTAGTACCGGACATGGTCGTTCATGAGCCGTCTCAGATGCCGCGCGTCCAAAACGATAACGTGGTCGAGGAGATCCCGACGGCAGCTACCGACCCAGCGCTCCGCGACGCCGTTCTGCCACGGATTTCGGAAGCTGGTCCGCTTGGGATGGATGCCGAAGCTCTTCACCGTGTCGATCACCTTGTTGTTGAACTGAGTACCGCGATCAAAGATCAGGTATTTCGGAGCGGAGTCGTAAGGGAACGCTTCGCGCAACTGCTGAATAACCCATGCACTGGTTGGATGTTTGGTTACATTGCAGTGAAGGATACGCCTCCGGTCATGCGCAATAACAAAGAAGCAATAGAGAAGGCCGAAGGTGAGTGTCGGCATGGTAAAGAATTCCATTGCTGCAATGGTCTCCCGATGGTTGCTCAGAAACGCCGCCCAGCCCTTTGCCGGCTGATGACTCCTCGGTACTTTCCTCATCCATCGCAGGACCCTTCGTTCCGAAATATCGAAGCCGAGCATTCTCAGCTGGCTATGAATGCGCGGCGGATCGCGGCAAGAACGAGACAAGCAGGCAGAAAATATTGACAGAAGCCTCAGCAGGCGCAGCATGAAACCAGTCTCACACACGAAAATGGTCAGATTGGACGGCTAGTCTATATACTTGATTCGAAAGCGGATCGGTATTTTGGCGAAGGACAACAGGATTACTACACTCAACCGGGATACCAGACAATTCGCGGATCGTCCTCACTTCGCCGGTACTCC
>CAZSVJ010000212.1:0-6377 GCA_964610185.1 uncultured Occallatibacter sp.
AGCAACGAGCCAGCGTCCGCCCGGCCTGATAACTGCGCCGGCAATCGCGATTACCGCTCCCAGAACAAGAGCCCAAGAAACAATGAGCAAGCCGGTGAGGGTGACGTGAGCATCCGTGTAGGTAACCCCCTCGAAGACAGTATGGTGTTCGAACAGGAGATCGAATCTGCCGACATACACATGCAATGCCAGAATGAATAGAAGAATCCCAAATGTAATAGATACCCCTCTCCAGGGCAACTGAAGCCCGCCGGACAAACGCCCGCCAAGCGCGCGGGCTCCGCCAGTAATAACGATGAACACGACGGCGAGAACGCAACTGAGAACGGATAATGTCAGCAGCCAGCCGACGATGAGGTGCCAGGCAGGCAAAGTGAACAGATAGAAGTTGAGTGGCAGGCCAAAAATCGGATCGGCAACATTCCCGCCGGTGCGCGGCGCATACCAATACAGCGCCAGCGTTGACCACTGCGCTTCCATTGCCGCGCCGGTGGCCAGCGAGATCAGGAGCGATGCGGCAACCGCGATCATGCGCAGCGCGGACTCGACGGGCAGGTTTACCGGATTGCCTGCGATGAAAATGGTATGCGTGCTGGGCATGTTCTCGATGTGCGCGCGCTTCAGCGCTGAGAATGCCCCAAAGAGAACCAGGAATGTGGCCGCCGCGAAAGCAGCGAAGATTCCCCACTCGAGGGCTCGCGTCTTCCAGAATACGTCTCCATAACCGAGCGACTGGAACCAAAGCAGGTCGACCCAGTACGATATCGCGGTCCGGCTAGAAAACACGATAATGGCAAGAGCGCCGAGGAGAAAAACAAATGTGCGGCGGCGAGGCCGCGACGGAAGTGCCTTTTGTGGCCAATCAATGGATTCGTGCAATTCTCTACCCCACCTTTGCATTGCGATCTGCTGAGAGATCCAGACGATGGACAGAAAACCGGAATGGGTGACTGTCTCTGTGTTTCCGGATCTGGATTTGAAGCAAAATCGCCCACTAACACTTTAGTCCTCTCGAATGGTCTTTGCAGGAGGGGCCTGCTTTGAAGACAGCCGCTTTATTTAAGTATTTTGTTTTCTGGTTCTTACATCGGCAGGGTGGCGAATCATTCACATTCCGGCGCGTCTGAGGCTCTTCGAGCTTTTATGCGTTTTATGCCCCCGGCAAAACTTTCTTGATGACTCTGACAAGGTCGTCGCCGGAGACGGGCTTGACCAGCCAGCCTGTTGCTCCCAGACGCTTGCCCTCGTCGCGCTTGGCAGCTTCGCTTTCGGTTGTCAGCGTCAGGATGGGAATGAATTTGAAGCCAGGCAAGGCACGGACTTTTCCAATCAACTCCATCCCGCCCATCACTGGCATGTTGATATCGGTGATGATGAGATTGGGCTTGATTCCCGCTTTCAACTTATCCAGCGCCGCTTGGCCATGGTTGGCGGTTTCCACAAGAAAGCCGCTCATTGACAAGGTTGTCTTGAGGCTCATGACCATGGTGACCGAGTCATCGACGACGAGAATTGTCATTGCCATCTGTGCGTCCTCATAATGCGAATTTCGATGCTGTTTCGAGCGACAAATGCAAATCAAGATTCTCGGTCAAACGATGGATCTCCGGCCTCGTTGCCATCGGAGTCCACAGGCTGGCCAAGCCGTCTAACCGCAAGCTCGCCGTATCACCGTCTTTTGCGCTCGGCAAGACACCTAGTTCATCGTCAGATTTGTTCCGAGAATTAGCGGTCGTTGCAATCAAAGGCCTCAACGAAGTCCGGCCTTTGCCCTCGCGGAAATACGAGACAGTCATTGGCAGAATCTAAGATGGACTTTTCGTCTAGAGAAGCCCGCAGTATGGAAGGGACGCGAGGAGATTATGTTCCCGCAAAGGCAATTTGCGGGAGCAGTGTAGAATCAATCCACCGGCTGCGGGATCGCGCAGTTTTCGGGATCAATCCCCATAGTTCATTCAACGCATAGGAGCATCCGTGAGCACCATCGATCCATCCCTTTCAAACCGCGACCTTGCGCCCACGACGCCGGCGCAGCGCACATGGGGCACCTATAACTACATTGCCCTGTGGTTCTCGATGTCTATGGAGGTGACGACCTATCAGCTTGCCTCGTCGTTAATCGCCAAAGGGATGGATTGGAAGCAGGCGCTAGCCACGGTGCTTCTCGGCAATCTGATTGTGCTGATCCCTATGCTGCTGAACGCGCACGCGGGCGCAAAGTACGGAATCCCGTTTCCGGTATTCATACGGGCGCCATTCGGAGTTCGCGGGGCGAATTTGCCGGCTATTTTGCGCGCCGTTGTAGCCTGCGGATGGTTCGGTATTCAATCCTGGATCGGCGGCACCGCTATCCATTCCATGCTCGCAGTAATCTGGCCGTCCTTCGCGGCTGTCGACGGCGTGTTGTGGGCCTGCTTCCTTGGCTTCTGGCTGCTTAATATGGTTGTGGTTTGGCGAGGCGTCGAGTCCATCCGCCACCTGCAAGCTTTCGGCGCGCCCTTCATGTTCGTCATGGCCGCGGCGTTGCTGATTTGGGTACGCATCAAGGCAGGCAGCTTCGGTTCCATGTTATCGACGCCAAGCCAATTTCACTCCACCGGCGCGTTTCTCGCCGTTTTCTTCCCGTCGCTGACGGCCATGGTAGGCTATTGGGCTACGCTAGCGTTGAACATTCCCGACTTCACACGCTATTCAAAATCTCAAACTGCGCAAGCGTGGGGCCAGGCGTTCGGATTGCCGGTGGCTATGACGCTCTATACATTTGTCGGAATTTCGGTCACGTCGGCTTCGGCGGTGCTGTTCGGCCATCCCATTTGGAACCCGATCGTGCTCATCGGCGCGTTTCATCAGCCTGTTGTGGCCTTCGTTGCGCTCATCGCCATTCTCATCGCCACGCTGAATGTAAACATCGGGGCCAACGTGGTTTCGCCGTCAAACGATTTTTCCAATCTCTATCCGCGGCTCATCAGTTTTCGCACCGGCGGTTTGATCACCGGATTTCTCGGCCTCGCCATGTGCCCGTGGAAGCTACTAGCCACGCCGGACTCCTACATATTTGGATGGCTGGTAGGTTATTCCGGGTTACTGGGGCCAGTTGCAGGAATTATGGTTTGCGATTACTTCCTCATTCGTAAAACCGAGCTGGATGTTAACTCGCTCTATCATCGCGACGGCGCTTATCACTACTCAAAAGGCATCAATCCCCGCGCTGTAATAGCGCTTGTTCTCGGCGTGGGGATTGCGCTGATCGGCCTCGCGGTCAAGCAGCTGCATTTCTTGTATGACTACGCGTGGTTCGTGGGCTTCTTTACGGCCGGAGCGGTATACGTGTTGCTGATGAAAGTGAGCGTGCCTGCCTCCTCCGTTGCAGCGGAGGAGGCAGCATAGCTTAACGGACTTGTGGGAAGCCGAGGTCGACCTTGCTTGCGCCGGGGTCGGGCCAGCGGCTCGTGACTACCTTTGCCCGCGTGTAGAACTGAACGCCTTCGGGGCCGTACATGTGCAGGTCGCCGAACAGCGACGACTTCCACCCGCCAAAGCTGTAGTAAGAGACGGGAACGGGAATCGGCACATTGATGCCCACCATGCCCACCTCAACATCGAATTGAAATTGGCGCGCGGCGCCGCCGTTTTGCGTGAAGATGGCTGTGCCATTGCCGAAGGGGTTCTCATTGATGAGTCGAAGCCCTTCAGCATAAGTGGGCACGCGCACCACGGTCAGCACGGGTCCAAAAATCTCCTGATCGTAGCAGGCCATGCCCGGCTCAGCGTTGTCGATGATCGAGGGGCCGAGGAAAAATCCGTTCGACTTCATGGCCGGATCGAGGCGGCCATCGACTGCAAGCGTTGCGCCTTCGGCGACGGCTTTGTCAAGGTGGGCGGCAACTCGATCGCGATGTTCGCGGGTGATAAGTGGGCCCATCTCGTTCTGCGGCTCCGAACCAGGACCGACCTTGATGCGGGCTACACGTTCGCGTATGGCCTCAATCAGCGAGTCGGCGACATTGCCGACAGCAAGCACAACGGAGATGGCCATGCAGCGTTCGCCGGCAGCACCATAACCGGCGGAGACTGCGGCATCGGCGGCCATAGAAATATCGGCGTCGGGCAACACCAACATGTGATTCTTGGCTCCGCCCAGCGCTTGTACGCGCTTGCCGTTGCGCGTAGCCGTCTCATAAATGTACCTGGCCACCGGCGTCGATCCTACAAAACTGATTGCTTTAATATCCGGATGTTCGAGCAAGCGGTCGACGGCAACCTTATCGCCGTGAACAAGATTCAATACGCCGTCGGGAATGCCTGCCTGCTTGGCCAACTCCGCAATAAAGACGCTGGCCGACGGAACCTTTTCCGATGGCTTGAGGACAAATGTGTTGCCGCAGGCGGTGGCGTTGGAAAGCATCCAGAGCGGAACCATGCCGGGAAAGTTAAAAGGGGTGATGCCGGCCACTACGCCGAGAGGCTGACGAATCTGGTAAACATCGACGCCGCGGCTGGCTTGCTCCGTGTAGCCGCCCTTGAGCAGGTTGGGAATTCCGCATGCGAATTCGACATTCTCCAGGCCGCGCGCAACTTCGCCCAGCGCATCGGCCATAGTTTTGCCATTTTCAAGGCTGATGAACTCGGCGAGTTTCTTTCGATTCTCGGAAATTAGATTGCGCAGGTTGAACAGGACCTCGGCGCGGCGCGACAAAGGTGTGGACCGCCAATCGTGGGCGGCGGCTTTGGCAGCGGCAACAGCGCGGTTCACGTCTTCAACGCTGGCAAAGCCGACTTCTGCGATGACCTCGCCGGTGGCTGGATTAGTCACGCGGCCAACGCGCCCAGAGGTTGCCGGAACCGGCTTTCCGTCGATCCAGTGAGTTACTGCCACAGGTGTCAATGTCTCAATCGCGTTCATAACTCTCTGATCCTCCTCATACAGTTTGAATCCAATCGATGGTCTTCGATGCCAGGTTATCGAACGCTGTAATAGCTAACTCCAGATGGTCTTCTTGCGTATCTTCAATCTTGTTGTGGCTAATTCCCTTGAGCGACTGCACAAACATCATGGTAGTGGGAACGCCGGAACGCGATACCTCCGCCGCGTCGTGCAGCGGGCCGGATGGCAAACGATGCGAGCGGCCGGCCGTTTCGCGAATGGCTTCTTCACAAAGGCCGATCAGTGCGGGATGAAAGGGCTCGGGCGCAATGTTCCAGATGCGCGACCACTCTACTGTGCAGCCTTCTTCTCTAGCAAATTGTTCGCTCTTGTCCTGGGCTTCGCGATACATTTCGGCAAGCACACCGGCATTGAGGTCGCGCTGGTCGAGTGTGGCTTCGCAGCGGCCAACCACAGCCGTAACGATGCCGGGAAAAGTCTTTACGCTGCCCATGGTGCACACCGCGTCAGGATGTTTCATGGCAATAGGCCGAATATCGAGAGCAAGCTTTGCAGCAGCCGCCAACGCATCGCGGCGCGCATTCATTGGCGTCGAGCCGGAGTGCGCTTCCTGGCCGTGAAAGGTGATGGTGTGGCGCTCGACACCCTTTGTGCCGAGGACTGCGCCAAGAGGAAGGCCCATGCTCTCAAGAACCGGACCCTGCTCAATGTGCAGTTCGAGGTAGGCAGCCGCATTTTTACGTTCAATCTGCGCATCGCCGATGGAATCGATGGAGACGCCGCAGTTAGCCAGCGCATCTTCAAGCCGAATGCCGGCGACGTCGGTGCGGCTGCGGTCTTGCTCAATGGTTGCGGTGCCGGCGAAGGCTGACGATCCGAAGAGGCTGCGCCCGAACCGTGCGCCCTCCTCGTCCGCCCAATCAACGAGCCGGACTGTGATTGGCGGCTTTCCGTTATATTCTTCGGCAATCCGCCGCAGGACTGCAAAAGCGCCCATGACGCCAAGAGCGCCGTCGAGCCATCCACCATTTGGCACCGAATCTAAATGACTGCCGACAATTAGGGCCTTTTCAGTGGTCCCGGCAAGCGTGGTCCAACTGTTGCCTGCGGCATCGTGGTGATGCTCGACGGGCAGTGTGCGGAGTTTGGATTGGAACCATTCGCGCGCTTTGAGCCACGTAGAAGTCCAGGCAACGCGCTGCGCGCCATTCTCATCGCTGGTGCGGGATCGTAGCTCTTTGAGCATATCAATCGCGGCTCTGGCATCAACGGGCATGAGCAACCTCGCGCTTTGCGGCATAATAATGCGGCTTGCGGCGGATCATTTGCCCGCGCCCAGGCTCGCCCAAAAAGATGCCATCGCGCACCTGCACCTTGCCGCGCACGGTCACGACAGATGGCCGGCCCTCGATCTCAAAGCCTTCGAATCCGTTGTAGTCGTTGTTGGTGTGCTGAGTGGCGGCGGAGATGGTGCCGCGATAATCGGTGTCGT
>CAZSVJ010000213.1:0-6347 GCA_964610185.1 uncultured Occallatibacter sp.
CGATGGGGAATCTTGCGCCTGAGGGCTCGGTAATCAAAAGCACTGCGATCGATCCTTCCCTGGTCGACGAGCAAAATGTATATCGGCACGTTGGGCCGGCCAGAGTCTTTGTATCCGAAGCATCGGCCATTGAAGCCATCAAGAGCGGCAAGGTGGCGCAGGGAGATGTTATTGTTCTCATTTGCGGAGGCCCGGCGGGCGCGGGCATGCAGGAGATCTATCAGGTTACGTCAGCGCTCAAACAACTTCCCCACTGTAAGCGCGTGGCCGTATTAACCGACGCGCGTTTCAGCGGTGTCTCCACGGGAGCGTGCATAGGCCACATTTCGCCGGAGGCGCTGGCAGGCGGGCCTATCGGCAAGGTTCAGGAAGGCGACCAGATTGAAATCGCGATTGACCGAGACAAACTGTCCGGCTCAGTGAATGTGATAGGAGATACAATCGAGTTATTCGGGGCAGAGGAAGGCTCGCGCCGGCTTGCGCAAAGGATGCCGCGCCCTGACTTAACTCCACACCCACAACTCCCGGACGATACTCGTCTCTGGGCTGCGCTGGTTCAAGCAAGTGGAGGCGTCTGGGCTGGCTGCGTCTACGACGTTGACATGATTATTTCGCGATTGGAGAAACAGAAGTGAAGCTCTACCGAACCCAACACGGATTTTATGTAGAACAGGGCGGAAGTTACTTTAAGGTTCCCATGAATTCCTGGGAAGCGCTGGTTACACACGACAATCTCCAAGACTATCTTGCCTCTATCATCGCAGATGGCGAGGCAGAGAATGACTTTGCTTCCGCGCAGATTCAGGCCCCAATCGGCAATCAGGAAGTGTGGGCCGCGGGAGTTACGTATTACCGCAGCCGCAGCGCGCGGATGGAGGAGTCGAAGAGCGCGGGCGGAGGCGACTTCTATGATCGCGTTTATGCCGCTGACCGCCCGGAGCTGTTCTTCAAGGCCACTGCGAGTCGTATATCCGGCCCCGGAGATCCCGTTCGCATTCGCAGCGACGCCGCGTGGTCGGTTCCGGAGCCAGAGCTCACGCTACTCATCAATCCTCGCGGCCAAATCGTCGGAACCACCGTGGGCAACGACATGAGCTCGAGGGACATTGAAGGAGAGAATCCGCTTTACCTGCCCCAGGCAAAGGTCTATGACCGCAGTTGCGCTTTGGGTCCATGCATCCTCATCGGAAGTGAGCCACCCACCGCGACAACACCCATCCGCCTGGAGATTTTCCGCAACGGCAACACTGAATTCTCCGGCTCCACGACCCTCGCCGAACTCAAGCGCGCGCCGTCCACGTTGGTCGAGTATCTTTTTCGCGATAACTACTTTCCCTTTGGCGCGCTCCTGCTGACGGGGACAGGCATTGTCCCGCCGGATACCTTCACCCTGGCTATTGGAGATCGGATTTGTATCACCATCGACCCAATCGGCACACTCGAGAATGATGTGGTTCAAGGAACACTGTAGGCCGTTGAAGGTTTAGCCGGGCAGAACCTCTGGATCGGAGTTGAATCGGGACTTCATTCTCGCGCGGATGCACCACCGGTGCAAACCGATATACAATCTCTGCTTGGCGGTCAGGCCACTGCTGTTTTTGGTTACTTGACGATTAAACGGTGCAGCGCACTGATTATTGTGTTAGATTGCATTCCGGTGCTATCGATCGCTAAGCGGATGCACGCCGCACAATTTTTCACTTAGGATTTAAACGCCATGCAAGTTGAAAAGTCAGGGATTCTAGACACGCAGTTGACTGCCCAGGTGGTCAACCACATTCGAGCGAAGATAGAGGACGGCACGCTCCAGCCCGGCGACAGGATTCCACCGGAACGCGAGTTCGCGAAGGCGCTCAAAATCAGCCGGGCGAGCTTGCGAACAGGCATCGGCTATCTGGCTGCCATGGGCGTGATGAAGGTGCGCCACGGGGTGGGAACCTTCGTGGCCGATGGGCCGCCGGAGATCGGAAAGTCGTCGCTTGGATTGCTGGGCGCGCTGCACGGTTTCAAGCCCTGGCAGATGTTTGAGGTTCGCAAGCTGATCGAAACAAGCCTGGCGGCCCTGGCGGCCGAGCGCGGAAAAGTGGAGCACTTCGCGGCGCTCGCAGAAGAATTGGCGGAGATGCATGCCACGGTCGACGATCCGGCCCAATACCTGATTCACGATGTGCGCTTTCACCGGACCATCGCCGAGGCCTCCGGCAATCCAATTCTTGCGGCGCTGATGGAGACAGTTTCAACGGCGCTCTACGACGAGCGGCGCCAGACCGCCGAACGCGCCCGCGACCGCAAGAACTCCCTTGAGGCGCATCGCGAAATCTATCGCGCTATTCGCGGGGGCCACCCCACAGAAGCGCGCAATGCCATGGAACGCCACTTGCATTTCGCCGAGAGCGAACTGGCGGCTGAGCTGTCGGCGACCGCGGACAGAACCAAGCGGGAACGGAAAGCAAAGTAATCGCATCGCGGCAAATGCAGCGCCAAAGACGGACAGCCCAGCCAGATCAAAGCTTTTTTACGCCAGTTCGACCTTCAGCGTAATGCCCACATCGGAGATTTTCTCCTCAGGCATCTCAACCTTCAATGACGCTTCATCCTGCTTCCATATAACTTCGCCCTTATGGCCCAGCAACTCTACGTTGCGAACCCTTCCCGGATTCTGCGGGCTTGCCAAGCCAAATGACTCCACAGCCGCGGCCTTCTCCGGCCAGCCCATCACGAAGGCATAGACCGCGCCGTTCTTAGACGTGAAGCGAACGTCCTTTGAAGTAAGATCGCTCTGCTTATCCTCGTTGAAGTTTCCGGTTTCGATCTTGAGCTTTGTCGATGGGCCTTCCCCGTATATCTTCCACGGACGAGAGCCGTAAATGCCTTCGCTGTTGACCGCCATCCAAGCAGTGATTCCTTCCAGCGTCACTAACTCCTCATAGTCCAGTTCGCCGGAGTTAGGCAGCGGAAAGTTCAGCAGCAAGTTGCCGTTCTTGCTGACGATGTCGGTTAGGAGATCGATCACCTTCTTGGCCGATTTGTATTTCTGTCCCCGCTTGTAATGCCACTGGCCGATGCAGGTGTCGGTCTGCCACGGATTGGCCGAAATTGCGTCGGAAACGCCGCGCTCGTGATCGAGCAAGCACGTGCCGATGGCGCAATCCGAAGCTTCTTTGCTGGTATATATGGCCTCAGTCTCTCCGCCGTGTAACTGGGCGTTCACGTTGTAAAGGTGGGAGACCATCTTCAAACCGTAATCTTCAAATGGCAGGTGGCCGTCTGTGTAAAGCAGGTCGGGCTGATACTTGTCGATAAGGTCTGTCATGCGGTCAAGGTAATGCTTCTTCCACGATTCGGGAATGCCATCGTCGTTCCAGGGCAATTTCGCGGCATTGGCCCAGCGAGCGCAGTCCGCATCGTGATATAAGTCCGCAAACTGAGGATCGACACCGTCATACGACACGCCGGCTAGCGGTCCGGTCTGGTCGGAGCCGTGGCTTACGCCGAACCACTTGTAACTGATCCACAGGTGTTCACTTACTCCAAAGCGCAATCCCTCGTTGTGCGCCGCTTTCTGCCAGGTTCCGACGATATCTCTTTTCGGGCCCATGTTGACCGCATTCCACCGTGTGTACTTCGAGTTCCATAAGTCGAAGTTATCGTGGTGCACGCCCATGCTGACGAAGTATTTTGCGCCGGCCTTCTTGTAAAGGCTCATCAGGCGCTCCGGGTCCCACTTGGCTGCCTTCCAGTTATTCACCAGGTCCTTGTAGCCAACCTTTGTAGGATGGCCATAAGTCTCGACATGGTACAAGTACTGGTTCGACCCCTCGATGTACATATTCCGGGCGTACCAGTCCCCTTCTTCGATGGCCGACTGCGGCCCCCAGTGAGCCCATATGCCGAACTTCGCGTCGCGAAACCAGTCCGGAATCCGGTAGCTCTGGAGAGATTGTCTGGTGGGCAGAAAGTTTCTGTTCTGCGCGACCTGCCCCTTTGCAAACCTTGAGAGAGCGAGAGCGGAACACGCACCACCCATCCACTCTAGTAACTCACGCCTGTTCAATGCCATTGCGGGTAAATTCCTTTCATGATTCAGTTCGTGTCCAAATGCAAACCGCGTGATATTCCTGTCTATTCCAAGTTAGCTCCACTTACTTCAAAATCGAAACCAGCATCGCTTGCCGCAGGCGTCCTTCCGCCTCGGCATTCCAGTAGCCGCAATCGAGTTCGAAGAAGACAGACGTGTATGGAATCGTCATAGCCGTCTTGATAATAAGAATGCGAAAAACCTGGGCGGATTGGTCGAGCTTCGCGATGATCTGCTCGTGCTCAAGGTGCTCTATGCTCGACCCGTACAGCGCTTCCTGAAGCTGTTGCCTGTACTCCGCGATCCCCGGCGCATCGTCCTCTCCGACAAAAGAAAGTTCCTTGTCAACATACACCTTTGCCCGGATGTGCCCGGCGGCTGAAATTGCGTCGCGCACTTTCTTCACAACAGCAACCTGATCGTCCCCGGCAACAATCGTTTCAATGCCGGGCCTCGATTGAGCAGGATAGGCCGCATCGGCAACGACGATCCAGTTGCGATGCCCGAAGAGCGGCAGAATTGCGTTGAGTTCGCGCTCCCAATCGAGTGCCGCAAATGTTACTAACTCAGTCATGGCCTTTTTCCTCGTAACATATCTACTTTGTTGCCTCAAGCAACTCTTCATCCGCGCAGACAGCAACCTTGCCGCACTTGCCTGAAGCCATCAGCGCGTAGGCTTCGCCGGCGCGTTCCAGCGGGAATCTGTGAGTGATAATGTCGGCCGGATGCAAGTTCCAACGGACCAGGCGCTCGACTAACTCTTCCATCAGCCATGTCGAGGTCACCCACGACCCATATAGCGTCTTCTGATCGTGAATCATGTCGGGCGATGGGTTGATCTCAACCCTTCCGCCCTCGCCGATGAAAACAATTCTGCCCCATTTGCGCGTGGCGCGAATCGCGGTGACGCGCGCCAAATCGTGCGCCGAACAGTCGACCGCGCGTTCCACGCCGAAGCCGCCGGTCAGATCCTTCACCTGCGCCACATTGTCAGGACCGGAAGCCAGCACCGCATCGCAAAGACCAAGGTCAATGGCGATCTTCATGCGCTCCGGAACCACATCGATGCCGATAATTCTGTTTGCCCCAAGCTTGCGGCTAAGCGCGCCCGCAGCCAAGCCCACTGGCCCCAGGCCAGTAATCAGCACGGCGTGATTGCCATCGATGCCGATCTTTTCCAGCCCCTCGTAAACCGTTCCAAAGCCGCAGGCAACCTGCGCGCCATCGGCATAAGTCAGCTCGTTCGGCAGAGCGATAAGATCCTTCTCTTCGGCAATCATGTAGCCGGCCATTCCGCCGTCGCGCTGCCATCCATAGGCGCGGCGGTATTTCTCGCTGGTGCACGAAATCATGTAACCCCGGCGGCAATCGTTGCAAACTCCGCAGCCTGAGATGTGGTACACAATTACCCGGTCGCCGGTCTTGAAGCGGCGGCAGCCCTCGCCGGTGGCTACGATCTCGCCGCACGGCTCATGGCCGGCGATAACTCCCTGGTAGCCCTCAGGTCCCTTGCCTAAGTGCTCATGATAGATGCAGCGAATATCGGAACCGCAGATTGTCGAGGCCTTCACGCGCAGCAGCACTTCTCCGTGCCCCGGAACCGGCACGGGCACTGTGCGCATTTCAACTGTGCTGTTGCCGGGCAGGTACGCCGCGGTCATCGTGTCTTTCATTGCGCTGCTCTCCCCTATTCAATCGATCGATGTATCCGTTTACATTTCGGCGCGATGCGACGTTTCTCCCACACAATCTTACGGCGGAGTTATCGTTCCGTCGATGTCCCAGAGGTCTTCCCAGGTTTGCCCATCCTTCCACAGGAAGACCTGCCCCTTGATCAAGCGGCAGTTACGATCGATCCCGGCAATCTCCCGCATCTCCCCGTCCGTCAGAGGATCGCTAACCACACCAGCGAGATTGGCCCGGTAATTGTTGATTGAAAATGGAATCGGCGCCTGTCCGCGCTGCACTGCCCACTTGATGCACACCACTGCCGGATGAATCCCATGGGCCTGCGCGATCTTCAAAATGACCGCATCTTCCGTTGGCGCGGTGTCTTCAGGAGTGCGGTCGCGCTCCGGCCGTCCCGGCGAGCCGATGGGGCAGTAGCCGATGGGCTGAATGCCATTCTCAACGACAAACTGGAATAACTCCGGCTGCTGAAAATGGGGGTGCAACTCCATTTCGTTTACCGCCGGCTTGATACGCGCGTCGCGCAGGACCAATCTCAATTTTGGGATGGTCATGTTCGAGGTGCCGATATGCCGCACCA
>CAZSVJ010000214.1:0-6294 GCA_964610185.1 uncultured Occallatibacter sp.
GAACAGTCGTGGCCAATAATGTAGCTCGGAGGGCAGTTGTATCCCCGCATCGCGAGGGAGGCCAGGCACAGTTCATTGATAAGCCTGTGGGGGAAGAGGCCCATCCCTGGCTTTCACATTTACTTGAGTGGACGCACAGGAGGCTGCACTCACAAGTGACGGTCGAGCAGCTTGCTAGGGAGGCGCACACGAGTAAGCGCACGCTGTCTCGCCGTTTCGCGGAAGCCACTGGAATGAGCCCACTTCGCTGGATAACAGTGTTGCGGGTGCGGCGAGCGAAGGACCTTCTGGAAACCACAACGCTCTCTATTGAAGAAGTGGCGGAACGGTGTGGCTTCGGGTCCGCGGCAGCGCTACGGCACCATTTCCGTAACAGAGTCAAGCTGAGTCCAAACATTTACCGCGATCGATTCCACCAGATCGCGTCCGAAGCTTCTTAGAGCGTGTTTCATAGACTTCAACAATCGCGCGAAACTGGTTTCGGACCAGGGGGCCGGAGGTTCAAATCCTCTCTCCCCGGCCAATAAGATCGACCAATTAGAAACCAATGAGCCCGACCCTCTGGGATTAGCCCAGGTGCTCTCGTGCCGGCGGGCGCGTCAATATTGGGTTTCTCGCCCAGTCCAGCAAGCAATCCCGTCTATCGTCAAAAAATGTGAACTAGTCTTGCATCCAGACGGCGAAACTGAACACACCGCCCATCTGTTCGGTTGAATAGAAGATCGATTTCTGGCGAGTGACAGGTACGCCGTTGGTACGGATAACTCGCCGATGCACTCAATGAACCTTGGGGGCGCCACTAATCGGCACGAGCTCCATCAGCCCGGCTCCCATACACGTTGGACAGACGATCACCGGTGGGATCCAAAGGTCCTGGTTAGCTCCTTTCCGGTCTCATCCGCTTGAACTATCCTGCGCTTTGGGCGGCGAGACTAGGATAGGCAACAACACCGACACGGCCATGATGCCGGCGATGATATGGAGGCCGCTGACATACGACCCGCTGGCTTGGCGCAAGTGGGCTATCAGCAGCGGTCCGAATGCGCTTGCACAGCCCCAGGCTGTCAGCATGAGTCCATAGATCGGGCCAACATTTTTTGACCCGAAGTAATCTGCCGCAAAGGCCGGCATGGTTCCGAATCCGCCACCGTAGCACATCAGGATAATGAAGGAAACAGTTGTTAGGATCGTCACGGAAGCAATATTGGGCAGCATCCAGAATAGGCCCACCTGCACCAGGAACATCACAACGAATGTCCATCGGCGCGTGATTGCATCGGAGGTCCACGCCCAGAAAATGCGGCCGACCGCATTGCCGATGCTGACGACTCCGACCATGCCCGCCGCAACAATCGCGCTCACTTTGGCTATCTCCTGAAACATCGGCGACTCCTGCGAGATCAGCGAAATGCCGGCCGAAGTATTCAGGAACAAAAGCAGCCACAGCGCCCACCATTGCCAGGTTTTCAATGCGCCGCCGAGTGAGTAATCCTTTGCCGCGCGCTGTTTGGATTGCGTGGCGCTGGGAGACCAGCCTTCCGGCTTCCATCCATCCGGAGGATTCTTCATTAGTGCACCCGTAGCCATGGTCACGATGAGGTAGGCAATGCCCAGATAAGCGAATGTCTGCAGTACTCCTACACTTTGGATAAGTCGCGTCGCAACCGGCGCAGTAACCAGCGCGCCCGCCCCAAAGCCGCCCACGGCAATGCCGGTGATGAGGCCTCGCTTATCGGGAAACCACTTGACCAGCACAGCGACCGGAACAATATAGCCGAAGCCCAGACCGATGCCGCCGATCAATCCATAACTGAGATAGAGCCACCACAGCTTGTCGGCTGAGAAGCTGGCGAGGAACACGCCCAGGCCGTATAGAAACCCGCCTGTGAGCGCGACGATGCGCGGACCCTTTTTGTTCAACCACAAGCCGCCGAAGAAGGCAGCGACACCCAGCACAAACACGCAGATGGTGAAGGTCAGCGTGACGTCGGAGATAGACCAGTGAAACTGTTTGGCGAGGGGAATGCGAAAGACGCTCCACGCATACACAGCACCCAGCGCCATCTGCATCAAAAAGCCCGCTGCTGCGAGTCCCCAGCGATTCGTGTTTGACATACATTTCCTCCAAGGCTGTTTCGTGCGGCAATTCCACAATCATTTGCAACTGCCGCGCAATTTGATCTGGTTGCCCAGAGTCTCAAGAAAGCGATTGATCAGCGCCATGCTTCTGCGCAGTTCCTTGTGGCGGAACTGGTTGAGCAGCGAGAAAAGTCCGGGCGGCTCAATGATCGGCTTCTGGTAGCAACCGAGCGTTTCAGTGGTCGCCGCGGCGAAGCACTGCAGCACTTCAGGATTGATGGAGCCAAGCATCTTGCCGAGGATAAGCGCGTTGCGAATGGCGCGCACCGATTCGTCCGATTTAGCCGCGTCCACCGCGGTTTCAATCAGCTTGTCGCTCGCGCCGAGCGCGCCCCGCAGCAGTTGAAATACGCCGTGATCGTGCATCTGCTGCAGCAACTCCCATGAGTCCAGCAGCGCTTCCGCGTGTTCGATGGATGCTTCGTCCAGGCGCTTGCGCAACTCCTCGCGCGGATCGCGCGGCGGTAACTCCAGAGAGATCGGTCGAGCCATCGTTCATTCTCCTTGGCGGCAACTGTAGTTAACGCGTCTGTATTTGAACCAGGTCGTTGCCCGGCTCGCGATAGTCCTCGCGCCTCCACTTGCGTTCTACCTCGACGCCATTTTGCGGCGTCGGATGTCCGAAACGGGAGTTCGTCTTTGGCAGCGGATTCTCGCCAACCTCTCCAAGCACTTTCAACTGCACAGAGGTCTCCTTGTAAGCGGGCGTGTGCGTCACTTTATCTGTATAACTGCTCGTCAGGCGATTTACCGGCTCTTCCACAGAATTCATGGGCATATACAGTTCTTTCCCAGTCACCCGCGTTGTAATTACCGCCTGCGCGCGCACTTTTCCATAACGCGAAGTTAGCTGCACCCAACTGCCCGTCTTGATGCCGCGATCGCCGGCCAGCTCCGGCGAAACCTCAATGAATGTGCAGGGCGTCTTTTTGCGAATGCCTTCGGTGCGATAAGTCATGTTACCCTCATGAAAATGCTCGAGCAGGCGTCCATTATTCAAATGCAAATCGTATTCCGCGTCCTGTTGATCCGATGGTTCACTCCATGTGAGTGGATAGAAATTCGCTTTGCCGTCAGGGAACTTGAACTGCTTTGCATAGAGCAGAGGCTGATCGCTTCCATCTTCGGCCACCGGCCATTGCAGCGTCTTATAACCTTCTAGCCGCTCATAAGTGACGCCTGCCATCAGCGGCGTGAGGGGAGCTATCTCGTTGTATATCTCGGAGGGATGCTTGTAACTCCAGCCGGCCCCCAGTCGATTGGCGATGTCCTGAATAATCTCCCAATCGGGACGGCTTTCGCCCAGCGGCTCCATCGCTCGATAAAGCCGCTGAATGCGCCTTTCCGTGCTGGTAAATGTCCCTTCCTTTTCCAGGCTCGGGCATCCCGGCAAAATCACGTCCGCAAAGCGGCAAGTTTCGGTGAAGAATATCTCTTGCATCACAAAGAAATCCAGCTTTGACAATGCATTCGCGACATAATTAGCATTCGAGTCGACCAGACTCATCTCTTCGCCGAATACGTACATCGATTTAAGGCGCCCGTCGTGAATGGCGTCGATCATGAGGTGGTTATCGAGTCCCGGCTTTGGCGGCAGCGTGACATTCCACGCCTTTTCAAACTTGGCGCGAATCGCGGGGTCGTCCACTTTCTGATAGCCGGGGAAGAAGTTCGGCATGGCCCCATGGTCGCTCGCGCCTTGCACATTGTTATGCCCGCGCAGCGGATACGCGCCTGTTCCCGGACGCATGTAGTTGCCTGTTGCCAACAGCAGATTCGAGATAGCCGTCGAAGTATCCGACCCCATGATGTGCTGCGTAACGCCCATGGCCCAAAGCACGCATACGCTATCGGCCTCCGCAATCATGTGCGCAACCTTGGTCAGCGTTTCAATCGGGAGCCCGCATCGTTGGCTCGCCATCTCCATGGTGAAGGGCTCCAGGCTCTCGATGTATTCCGGTGCGCCATTCACCCACTTGTCAATGAAAGCCTGCTTGGCAAGGCCGTTCTCCAGGATGTATCGTGTCACCGCCGCGAGCCAGATCAGGTCGGTGCCGGGCCGCGGATGCAGAAATACATCCGCGCGCCGCGCCATCTCATTCTCGCGCAGGTCAGAGACAATCAGCTTTTGCCCGCGCAGTTTGTGCGCACGCTTCACGCGCGTAGCCAGCACCGGGTGACTTTCCGCCGTGTTACTGCCGATGATCAGCACCAGCCCCGCCTGCTCGATGTCGGAGATCGATCCCGAGTCGCCTCCATAACCAACCGTGCGGAACAGCCCTGTGGTCGCGGGCGCCTGGCAATAGCGCGAGCAGTTATCCATGTTATTGGTGCCGATGACCGCGCGAGCCAGCTTCTGCATTAGATAGCTTTCTTCGTTGGTGCATTTCGACGAAGATATGAAAGCCAGCGCATCCGGCCCATTTGCTGCTTTGATTTCGGCAAACCGGCGCGCTACCAGAGTTAGAGCCTCGTCCCACGTGGCTTCGCGAAAACCCTCTCCCTCGCGAATAAGCGGCTTGGTAAGCCGGTCGGCGCTGTTTACATAGTCCCATCCAAACTTGCCTTTGATGCATGTTGAAACGCCATTCGCCGCCCCATGCGCCGGTTCCACTTTCAGAATGTGCCGGTCCTTTGTCCAGATGTCGAAGCTGCAACCCACGCCGCAATACGTGCAGACGGTCTTCGTCTGCTTGGTATGAGACTCGCGCATCGTTGCTTCCACTTCGGAGAGCTTCAGAATCGCACCGTAGCCAAGCTCCGGTTCAATACTTTTGACCAAGTCGATCATGCCGTTCAGCGCAGGCTTGGGCAGCGCGGTAAAGTAACCGGCTTCGCCCAGCATCGATTTCTCCATAAGCGCATTGCAGGGACAAACCGTGATGCAATGGCCGCATGAGACGCAGCTCGATTCGCCGATGGGCGCGCCGCCATCCCACAAAACGCGAGGGTGCGGATCCTCCCATCGAATGCTTAGCGTCTCATTCACCTGTAGATTCTGGCATGCCTCAACGCAGCGACCGCAAAGAATGCATTGATCGGGATCGTAGCGATAGAAGGGATTCGACATGTCCACTTCATATGGCTTCGCCTGGTATGGAATCTCCTGGTGCTCAACGGCAAGAAGCTTGGTGGTGTTATGCACTGTGCAGTTGCCGTTGTTGTTATCGCAGACGGTGCAGTAGAGGAGATGATTGCCGAGAATGCGATCGAAGGCCTCGCGCTGCGCAGCGTCCGCCCGCGGCGACGATGTGACCACCTGCATTCCGTCCGCGGCCAGCGTGCCGCAGGCTCTTACCAGCTTGCCGTTCACTTCAACCATGCAGGTGTCGCAGGTCTGGATCGGCCCAAGCTGCGGGTGGTAACAAACCTGCGGGATTTGAACACCGCTGCGGTTGATCGCGTCAATCAGGCGCTCACCGGGCTGGATGGCCTGGGGCCTGCCATTGATGGTGGCTGACATGGGGAATCGACCTTCTGTAAATCAATTGGAATAGTAGTACCGAAATCGCATCTTCGTAAACTACTTTGATGCGATTCTGTGAAAGGCGGCATGAATTCTCTGTGAACGCGCCGGCTGGAGTGGGGAATTGGCTCGCACCCGGCCCGGATCAAGCGTGGGAATTGCCAACCGATGGCGCGGCAATGCAGCGGAATTCGCCCGAATAGATCACAAACCGCCTTCCGCGCAAAAAACCAATCAGCGTCAATCCAAGCTCGCGTGCCAGCTTGACGGCCAAACTGGAAGGCGCCGAAACCGACGCGAGAACTGGAATTCCGGCTGCCAGCGCCTTCTGCACAATCTCGAATCCACCCCTGCCGCTGACCAGCATCACATGCTGCGAGAGCGGCAACTTCTTCTCGAGCAACGCCCATCCGGCAATTTTGTCCACTGCGTTGTGGCGGCCGATGTCCTCGCGCAGGATTATCAACTGGCCGGCGGCGTCAAAAAGCGCCGCGGCATGCAGGCCCCCGGTCCGGCTGAAAACCGCCTGCTCAGAACGAAGAACCTCGGGAAGCCGGCACAGCATCTCCGGATCGACGTGGAAGCCGCTTTCAGGCTGGCGCAGGCCGCGAACTCGAATCGCGTCGATCGAGGCTTTGCCGCAGATGCCGCAACTGGATGCGGCGAAGAAGTTGCGCTGCAAGTCTTCG
>CAZSVJ010000215.1:0-6286 GCA_964610185.1 uncultured Occallatibacter sp.
CCAGTTCCAGCGCGGCAAAATGGCCAAGGTCCTCGAAGATGCAACCTTCTCTCTCAAAGCGGGCGATATCACCGAGCCCATTCGCACCCGCCAGGGCTACATCATCTTCAAGGTAACGCAACACAATCCGGGAGGCGTTCCGCCGTTGAAGGACGTCGAGCAGCAGGTGGAAGACGCTTTCTATGGCGCCCGCATGGAACCGGCCATTCGCTCATTCCAGACCACAATGCGCGAGCAGGCCTACATCGACATCAAGCCGGGGTATGTGGATTCCGGCGCCAGCGCCAAAGAGACCAAACCGATCTACAGCGCCTACACTCCGCCCGCACCAAAGAAAAAGAAAAAGATCGAACGCACCCGCTTCCGCGAGTCCACCCGCACCTTCAGGCAGAAATCGGGATCGGCGCCAGCTGCGACTGCAGCTGCTGCGCCGGCGACCGCCACCAAGAAGAACGCCAGCCTGACTACGCAGAAGCCGGGCAAGAAGGAAAAGATTCGATACGGCAGAGCGCCGGTCAATACGCTGCCCGCAGCTGCCACCCCGGCCAAGCCCGAAGATGCAGGCGCAGTGCAGCAAGCCGCGGTGGACGAGCCCGTGAATCCGCTCGAAACCAAAGCCAAGCCGACCGAGAAGACGCGTTTCAGCCAACGCGCCACGCAGGCCAAGCAGCCCAAAGCCAAGGGGCCGCAGCCAGACAAGCTTGCCCCTGCCGCGCCCGACGCCGCTGAAGTGGCCGACCGCCAGACTCAGGCCGCTCCGCTCGGCCTGGCCGGCGATACGGCTAGCAAGAAGAAGAAAAAGAAGACCACGGAAGCCGAAAAGACCCGCCTGAGCGCCAAGAGCAAGGATGCCAATGCGAAGCCGGCTCCGGAGATGACGCCGGCGCCTCAGGTGCCGGGAGCGCCGGGTCCGCAGATTCCACCGCCCGCTCCGGCTCCCGCTCCACAGCAATAGTCGCTGAAGCTTTGCAGCCGGTCGAATAGACAGGCCGGGCCTGGGGACTCAATCCCAGGCCCGGCTTGCCTTTGGGGGTATTGGGCCAGTTTGAAGGGTAAGGGCTTCAGTGAAGGGTACGAGCTTCAGCCCGTACATAAAATGATGCAAAATGAATGAGGGCTTTAGCCCCTGAGGGCAGGTTGATTCAAACCGGCCCGACACGGCTTTTTGGCAAGACCAGCCGTATGCGTTAAGCTTCTGGGCAGCATGAAAGACATTTACATTGCCGATCTGGCCAACTTCGACGAGGGCAAGCCTTTCGACGGCTTCTTTCTTGTCCTCGCCAAACAGCAGCGCACCACCAAAACCAACAAGCCCTATCTGAGCCTGGTCCTCGGAGACAAGACCGGCCAGCTCGAGGGCCGCGTCTGGGCGCCCGACGACCCGCGCATCGCCAAGGACTTCGACAAGGGCGACGTCGTCAAGGCGCGCGGCAGCGCCTCCCGATTCGACGACCGGCTACAGATGAAGATCGATCAGCTCCGCCTCGCCCAGCCTTCCGAGGTGGACAAGACCGACCTGATGCCGTCGACCACTTACGACATTGCCGATCTCTGGCGTCAGCTTCTCGGCTTCGTCGAAAGCATCGCCAACCCCGATCTAAGGCTTCTGTTGACTACGATGCTAGCCGATCCGGCTCTCGCGCAAGCCTACCGCGAAGCCCCCGCCGCCAGGCAGCTTCATCACGCCTGGCTGGGTGGCTTGCTTGAGCATGTCGTCAGTCTTTGCACCCTAGCCGACCGCGTCGCCCCGCATTACCCGATCCTCGACCGCGACCTGCTGATGACCGGCGTAATTCTGCACGATATCGGGAAAGTCCGCGAACTCAGTTGGGAGATCGGCTTCGAATACACGCTCGAAGGCAGTTTGCTCGGTCATATTCAGATCGGGGCGGCACTCGCCGAGCGAGCCATGGACAGCCTGCCCAACTTCCCGCCGAAGCTCAAGACATTGGTGCTGCACCTGATCCTCAGCCATCATGGCAAGCTCGAGTTTGGATCGCCCAAGCTGCCCATGATCCCCGAAGCTTTAGCGCTGAACTTTCTCGACGACCTCGACGCCAAGATGCAAGCCGTCTCCGGCGAATTCGAAAAGTCCATCCGCGAAGGCAAAAGCCCCGGCGAGCTAACCGGCAAAGTTTGGGCGCTGGACAATCGGCAGTTGCTCAACACAAGGCGCTGGCTGCAAGAGGGTAAGCATGGCGAATAACCTGAGCCTGACATCCACGACCAGCAATGCAGGCATCATCGAGTGTCCTGTCTGCAAACAGACAATCGGCGCCTCCGCGACGCAATGCCGCTTTTGTTCCGCGCCCATCGACCCAGCGGTCGCAGAAGCTGCCTCGGAGAAGATGGCGCGTGTGAATCAGGCCTGTAGCGATGCCAGTTTTCTCAGAACCATGGCGATTTCAGTCTTCGTCTTCCTCGGCATAATGTTCATTCCGTTCGTGACATGGCTCGGTATTTGCGGCTACTACTTTCTTATGTTTGCCGTTCCATTCATGACCATCCGCTGGTGGCTGAAGTTTCACGCCATTCGCTCCGATGATCGCGACTTCACGCGCGCCCGGACCACTGTAATTGTCATCAGTGCGCTCTGTTTGCTGCCCCTGATTAATCTGGCGGCTTCCCATCTTTAAACGGTTCCGCGCTCTGGCTCGATTCCACGGCGGAGAACTTACGCCGAGTGCGGGCGCAGCTTGCCTAGCTTCTGGAACCTGGTAAGGTACACCTTATCTGTTCCTTCTTACGAGTGTTCTCTGTGCCGCTCGACATATTCACGCAATGCAGAGTTCATACGGGTTTGGTAGCCCTGTCCCTGCCGCTGGAACCAATCGACGATATCGGCGTCCACGCGCAGCGACAGTGGGCGCTTGATGGGGCGGTAAAACCCTCCGCGAACCGCCTTGCTCCAATCGCTGATGGGCGGCATATCGGCCGTGTCTATCTCGCTGTCCGGCATTGCGGCAAGAGCACCAAGTTCAGCCTGCAACTCCGGCGTCAGCGGTTCTGGATTACCTTTCCTCATACTCTCGCCTCTCATGGCTTTCCGTTTTCCTTGCGCTGATAATTCTTCCCACTCCATCCTCGTCCTCAGGCCAGGTATGGACGACATAGAGGACAACGATTCCGTCCACGGATGGCGAACCCAGCGTCTTCCACCTTTCCTCGCCGGGGTATGGGTCAGGGACCGAAATGCATAGCGGATCGCCAAGGGCGCGCTCCGCGAGTTGAAAGCTCACCTTGTGCTTCTCAAAGTTCTTCTTCGCCTTCTCGGAATCCCATGTCCAACGCAAGCTGCCCCTCTGTCTATACATTAGCGTATATACAGTCGCAAGCTTATGTCAAGCCACAAACCAGTCCCACTGCTCTTTGGTCAGCGGCACTACCGATAGCCTCCCGATTATGACCAGCGGCGATTTTGCAAAGATCGGCTCTGCCTTGATGGCGGCCAAAGTCTTCGGGTGCTTGAGCCGCTTGCCGGCCTTGACCCTGACAATGGGAACCTTGGGATCGGCGGGGTCTACGCTAACTACGGTTCCCGTGCCTACGGCGGTTCGCTCGTCGCCTGTGTGGTAGAAGATCCACTTGGTTCCCGCCTTCATCTCGCGCAGGAACTTCACGGCGGTTGGATTGGTGACGCCATCCCAGATGGTCTCCTTATCGCGAAGAAAATCGTCGAAGGAGTAAACATCGGGCTCGGTCTTGAAAAGAAAGTAGTTCATCTCAGTGGTCAGTTCTCAGTGATCGGTTGTCAGTTCGGAGCGCGGAGCAGTGGCGCTCATAAATCTGCAAGCAGAATACAACAGACCGGGTCCTGGACACGGATCGGCACATAGGCGAACGTCATCTGCCCAGACAACCGAAAACTGATAACTGACCCCTGACAACTGACGACTGTTCCTCCGTTACAATCAATAGAATATGATCCGATTCTCAACTGCCGGCGAATCCCACGGGGAAGCTCTGATCGCTCTCATCTCCGGGCTGCCCGCCGGCGTTCCCGTCGATCTCGACTTCGTTAATCGCGAGCTGTGGCGGCGTCAGCAGGGCTATGGGCGCGGCGGGCGCATGAAGATTGAAACCGACAAGGCTCATATTCTCTCCGGCGTGCGGCATGGCAAGACGATCGGCTCGCCGATTGCAATCGAGATCGTCAACCGCGACTGGAAGAATTGGGAAGAAAAGCTTCCCGTCGAAGCTGGCGACCCGGCCAAGCACCAGGCTGTGGCATCGCCGCGCCCCGGCCACGCGGACCTTGCCGGAGCACTTAAATACAATTTTCCCGACGCCCGCTACGTCCTGGAACGCGCCTCGGCCCGCGAATCCACCGGCCGCGTGGCCGCCGGAGCGCTCGCCAAGCTCTTCCTGCGGACGCTCGGTATCGATGTCGCCAGCCATGTGATCCGCGTGGGCAGCGTCGAGCTCGATCGCGCTGCCACTTGGGATGAGATTACCGCTGTCGTTGCCAAGGATGAGATCACACTTAGCTGCATCGACCCCGCCACCGAAGCGCGCATGAAAGAAGAGGTCGAGGAAGTCTCGCGCACCGGCGACACCGTGGGCGGAGTCTTTGAAGTGGTGGTCCACGGCGCTCCGGCGGGCCTGGGCACCTACGCCAATTGGGATGAGCGGCTTGATGGTCTGCTCGCCTGGTCCGTTATGAGCCTTCAGGCCGTCAAGGCCGTCGAAATCGGCCGGGGTGTCACTGCTGCCGAATCATTCGGCTCCAAGGTTCACGATCCGATCCATTACGCCGCCGAAGAGACCGGCAAACCCACCCGATTCACCCGTCCGCAAAACAATGCCGGTGGTATTGAGGGCGGCGTTTCCAACGGCGAAGACATTGTGGTGCGCGGCTATCTCAAGCCTATCTCCACTCTCCGCCGCCCGCTTGAATCGGTGCGCTTTGATACCCGTGAGGCCACCAGCGCCAGCTACGAGCGCAGCGACATTTGCGTTGTGCCGGCCGCGGGCGTGGCCGCCGAAGCGATGGTTGCGCTCACCGTAGCCAACCTAGCCCAACAAAAGTTCGGCGGCGACTCGGTGCTGGAATTGAAACGGAATTTCGACGGATACATCGAACAGATTGGGAAGTTCTAGCGGCACCGATCCTTGGTCTAAATTTGGTTTGGCGGTAGAATGACTTCAACAGGTGGAGTGTTGGCGATGGGCGATTTGAATTTTGATCCGATTGTCGGCGAGGAGGTGCGCGTTCTGGGAAGGCCTGGGTTATATAAAGTCGTTCGCGTATATGTGAAATCTTCAACGGTTTGGCTGACAAATGGCGATGTTGGGCCTCCATCCTCGGCATTGGAATCGATGTTTGTAGATTTGAAGTCTGAAGAAAGCGGCAAAGTATTAACCGATGTACCCGCGTATTCGGAAAGACTGAAATTTGATGAGACGCGCCAGGTTCGCCGCGCCATCGAATGGCTTAAAGAGAATCCGGTCGTTCCATTTCCCGATTACGTTCTCGACTACACGGTAGAAGCCAAAGACGATCATCAAGGGAGTCCGGCATTCTATATTCGTTTCTTCGTTGAACCTGACGACCAGCCGTCTCCTGAGAAGATCAAGGAATTAAATCGGTTTCTCGGTTCCGTCTCAACCATGTTGCTGAGCCTTGGCCTGGACCGCTGGCCCTACGTGCAGGTATCGGAAAAGCGGAGCCTGATCGATGTCGCTAGCTGAGGAATTGCTAACGCAAGCGCGGTTTCTTGCCAATCTCGACCCGCACAGTCCCACGCAAGCGAATCTGAGAAGGGCTGTTTCCTCGGCGTACTACGCCGTGTTCCATTTGTTTTCCGGGGAGGTTGCGGCTCAGATCAGCCCCCTCGGTCCCTCCGGCTTGCGCAACAGAACGCAGCGCGCGTTGAATCACAACTCGATGTACAAAGCTGCCGAGGCTTTTTCCCTGTCGGGAGCCAGGCCGCGCAACTTGCCGGCGGATATCGACCTGCTGGGGCCGGTCTCCGCGGAGCTCATTTCGATCGCCGAAGGTTTCAAACGGCTTCAAGACGAGCGCCACGCTGCGGATTACGATATCAGCCAGTCTTTTGACCGCATCAAGGTGCTGGAGCTGGTCGAGACGGCGGAGAATATCTTCGTTGCCTGGCGTAAAGAGAAGAAATCGGGAAATGCCCCGGTCTTCCTCGCATCTTTGATGTTTTGGCAACTTTGGAACAAATAGCAAGCAGTTCAGCGAAAGGGAGTTACATTTTTTCAAAACAGATGATTCTCACGATTCTCAAATACCCCGAGCCGGTGCTCTCGCAGCCCGGAGAAC
>CAZSVJ010000216.1:0-6266 GCA_964610185.1 uncultured Occallatibacter sp.
CACATGGTTTCGGTTGAGGTTATACTCCAGGCGCCACATCTGGGACATAAAAAAAAAAGATGCCCGCTGCAACGTCAAAGACGACAGTCCGGGTCGTGTCGAGTTTTAAGCCCCAAGGTGACATGGTCACTAGGAAAACGCCCACTGAGAGAAGGCCGATCGCCTGAGTGGTACACTTCCCCCAATATAGAGCCTTCTCGTGTTTAGCCAGCAAGGACGCCGTTTCTTCCCGGAAAGTTGCAAGATTCTCCGGCTGGGGCAAATGCGCCAGCAACCTGTCGCGCATACTTTCATTTCGTTGTTCCATAACCACCTCCACTCAGAATTTCCTTCATTGCTCGTTTTGCATAATGGATGCGGGATTTCACCGTGCCTTCCGAGCACCCTACGACTTCGGCGATCTCGGCCACCGATAAGTCCTCAAGAAAATGCAGGATCAGGACCTCGCGATGTTTGACTCCGATCTCACTCAATGCCCGATGAATCGCGGCCGCATCTTCATCCGCGAACGAGGGTTCCTCGGCTTCCTGAAATTCTTCGAGCTGAACCTTCTCAGCCTGCTCCCGTGAATAGTTCTTGCGAATGCGATCCACCGCGATTCCATGCGCGATCGAGTATACCCAGGAACGCAGCGCTCCGGGGTCATTCAACTTCCGGATCCCTCGAAACACCTTGATCCACACATCCTGAAGAACGTCGAGCCCGCTGTCGGCATTGCCCATCAAACTGGCCGCATAGTAAAGCAAAGGCCGCTCCATGACCGCGATCAGGTCTTCAAATGCGCCCGGTTCGCCAGACTGGCAACGAAGCGCCATCCACTCGTATCGTGCTCGATCTTCACTGTTCATGTGCGTTCATAGCTTATGCCGAAGGAAATGCGCTCGCGGTTCAATTTACTCAACTGAATTTGCTCATGGACACGAAAAAGGCCGCCCAATAAGAGGCGGCCCTTCTGATCTCTGACAACTGATCCCTGATCTTTGTGTCTATGCCGGCGAAGGCGAACCCTCGGGGTAGTTCGGACCGCCGCGGCTCTCGGGCTTGAGAACCTGCTGCACGCCGTTGTCGCCCTTGTCGGTGGGCGACGCCAGAACCGAGCGCAGCGGAGGCAATTCCTGGCCCTCGATGAGCATCCTCACTTCTTCTGCGTCAATGGTCTCCCGCTCCAGCAGCGCCGCGGCGATGCGGTGCATTGCATCTGAATTGGCTTCGACCAGCGAATGCGCCGATTGATAGGCCTCGTCGATCAGTCGGCGAACCTCGAGGTCGATCTGCCGCGCAGTCTCTTCGCTGAAGTCGCGATGCTGAGCGATCTCGCGGCCCAGGAATATCTGCTCTTCCTTTTTGCCGAATGTGAGCGGGCCCAGGCGGCTCATGCCGTATTCGCAAACCATGCGCCGGGCCAGATCGGTAGCGCTTTCGATATCGCTGCCCGCGCCGGTGGACATCTGGTTGAGGAAGATCTCCTCAGCAACGCGCCCGCCGTAGGCAATGGCCAAATTTGCTTCAAGGTATTCCCGCGTGTAGTTGTGCCGGTCGCCGGGCAGAAAGATCGTGACGCCCAGAGCCATGCCACGCGGAATAATGGTTACCTTGTGAATCGGATCGGAGTGCTCGCGCCGGAACGACACCAGCGCGTGGCCCGCTTCGTGATATGCGGTTACACGCTTCTCTTCCTCGGTCAATAGCATAGACTTGCGCTCGGCGCCCATCAGCACCTTGTCCTTGGCAAGCTCGAAGTCGTACATGGTGACCTGCTTGCGATTCATGCGCGCGGCGTTCAGCGCGGCCTCATTGACCATATTGGCCAAATCAGCGCCGCTGAAGCCTGGTGTTCCACGAGCCAGCACGTTCAGATTGGTGTCGTCGGAGACGGGAACCTTCTTCACGTGAACGCGGAGAATCTCCTCGCGCCCGCGTACATCGGGAAGGCCCACAACTACGCGGCGATCGAAACGGCCGGGGCGAAGCAGCGCGGGATCAAGCACGTCGGGACGGTTCGTGGCGGCCACCAGAATAACGCCGTCGTTCGATTCAAAGCCGTCCATCTCCACCAGCAACTGGTTCAGCGTCTGCTCGCGCTCATCGTGGCCGCCGCCCAAACCGGCGCCGCGATGACGTCCCACCGCGTCGATCTCATCGATGAAGATGATGCAAGGGGCGTTCTTCTTGCCCTGCTCAAACAGATCGCGAACGCGGCTGGCGCCCACGCCGACAAACATCTCCACAAAGTCCGAGCCCGAGATCGAGAAGAACGGAACATTGGCCTCGCCGGCCACGGCTCTCGCCAACAACGTCTTGCCCGTTCCCGGAGGGCCAACCAGCAGCACCCCCTTGGGAATGCGCCCACCCAGCTTCTGGAACTTTTGCGGTTCGCGCAGATATTCGATGATCTCCTTCAGCTCTTCCTTGGCCTCATCCACGCCGGCCACGTCTTTGAAGGTGATCTTTTTCTGCTGCATCGAGAGCAGCCGGGCGCGGCTCTTGCCAAACGATAGCGCCTTGTTGCCGCCCGACTGCATCTGCCGCAGCATAAAGAACCAGATTGCGCCCAACAGAATGAACGGGCCAACGTTGATGAGCAGCGGAATGAGAACGTTGTTCTGCGGCGATTTGATGGCCAGGGAAACCTTGTCGGCGCGCAACGCCTGCTCCAGATCCTCGTAGTTCGTAGGAACCGTGGTGTGGAATTGATCCTTGGGCGTAGCTTTCATGTGCCCATGAAGCTCGGTGCCCTCAATGGTCACGTCCTGCACCGCTCCAGCTTGCGCTTTGTCGAACAGGTCTGAATAAGATATCTCCTGGTCTTTGCCCGCGCCCGTGCTCTTGGTCACCACTGTCCAAATCAGCATGAGGCACATCAGTACAAAGACCCAGAACATGACCGTTTTAACTGTCGAATTCACCAGGATTCCTCTTTCCCGGCGGGGGGAGCCGCCAGCAATTCTTCCATCACCGCCCGCGTCACTTTATAGACGCGCAAACGTGCTCTCAAGTCACAGAAAGTACACAGAGCCCTGACGGCAGACACAAGTCCCCTGCCTCCTGGATGTGCGTAAGGTTGATTGTACTCCGAAGCGGCAAAAGTTGGTAAAAACGAATGGTTGATCCGGGCAGGCCTTTGGGCCATCACACTACCGCTAAAGTTCCAGCCCTGCGGTTCCAGTTAGAGGAGATTCTGACCGCCGCCACCGGTCGCATCGCTCAGCACGGTGGCCTCGACTTCAATTCCCTGCTCGGGCTCCAACTCCACACCCTTCATCCACACAATGCGGCCACTTACCTCGAGCACCGGCCAAACCCTCCGACTGCCGCCTGAAATCCGCAGCCGCTCCAGCACTTCCTTCACTTTGCGCGGCCCACTGGAGTAGCGCAGCGTGACCCGGTCGCCTGGTTTCCAATTGCGCAGCCGCGCGGTCGAGCCGGAAGCCGCGGAAGTTCCCGAAACTGCAATCCGCAGCCGCAATCCGAATGCCGGAGCGTGAATCTCTCCGGGAATAGCCGCGCTGTAATCGGAAATAGCCTCCGCCTCACCCTCCCGGGCAGTCGCCGGACCAATCGCTAGCCGCAGTTCGCGCGGAGACCGCTCAGCTCGCAATCCATCAGCCAATTCCAATTTCTGTCCGGCGCGGCCTGAGAGCGCCAGGGTACGCAACGCTTCCGTGGAAGGAAAATCAACAGCAGCCGAAGGAAAATCAATCGCGGCGCCCAGTTGCTCCGCCGCATACCGCAACAGTCTTCGCTGCACGGCCGGGGCAAACTCGGCGAGGCGCGTCACGTCCAAAGAAAGGCCGTCAGAGTCGGCGCGGCCTCCGCCTCGAACTGGCCTGCCCGTCATCAGGATTTGAGGCCCCAGCCTGGCCATCTCTGCTTCCCACCAAGCCTCCTCGTCGCGCGCCAGCGTAGCCATCTGGGCCATATGCTCACGCAGCCGCGGGTTCCAGCTCTCCAGCATCGGCAGCAGCTCGTGACGAATCCGGTTGCGGGTAAAGGTCAGTTGACGATTCGACGAGTCCTCCCGCCAGCCCTGCCCCAATGCGCGCAGGTAAGCCTCAATCTCAATTCGTGTGATACCCAGCAGCGGACGCAGAATCCGGCCTTCGGGGAACTGGATCGTGGTGTGAATGCCGCTCAGGCCCTCCGTCCAGGCTCCGCGCAGAAACTTGCCCAACACAGTCTCCGCCTGGTCGTCGAGCGTGTGCGCCGTGGCCACAGCCTCCACCGCGCCCGAAGCCATCAGTTTCCGGAACCATCCGTAGCGCAGCCGCCGCGCCGCTTCCTCTATCGATTCGCGGCACCTCGCAGCCTCCGCCGCAGCATCAACCCGCTGCTCGTGAAACGGCAGGCCCAACTCCGCCGCCAGCGAGCGGGCAAACTCCAAATCCCCATCGGCCTCGGCCCCGCGCAAGCCGTGATGAAGATGCGCCGCGTGCAGCACCAGCCCCAGCGCGCCGCTTCGCTCCGCAAGGACGCGTAGGAGGGCCACCGAATCCGCCCCGCCTGAAAGCCCCACGGCCAGCCGCAAACCGGGCTTGAGCAATGTGGTGTCAATCGGCAGTCCTGAAGAGGCTTTTGCGCGCATCTAAAAATCATAGTGTGTCCGCGCCGTGCCTTCGCACTTGCGGGCAAATCTCCGTAGTTGTGCCGATCGATTTCCACAGAGAGCTAAGAATCTCCTGGCTTATCTTGTCTTGTTTCTTTGTTTTGCTTGTGCGGGTGGCGGAGTTGCGTTCTGCCAGGGAAACTCTCCGAGAGGCAGAAGTACCCAATGGTGCCCAATAACAATGACAAAATGGTCATCTGGGAGGGACGGGTCAACAAGCACATTTCCCCCAGATCGGAACTCCCCAAGTCCGCGCTTTATCGCCCAGCGAAGCGCTCCCCCACTGGTCTTGCCTTCGATGTCATACCAGGAATCCCTATTTTCCGTGACTTGCACTCCATCGGCCGTAAAGTTCGCTTCAAACCTCTCCTTATCGAAGGTGGACATGCGCTCGCTGTATTTCAAGTTATTGGAGTCCCATGCTCCCGATAGGGGTTTGATATCTTCAACCTGCCAGCCAGCACCTTCAGTGCCGAGATAGTTGTGTAAATCTGACGCGAACAACATGGCCTCTGGATCATTGGGTTCGTACCAGATCTCGGCAGTCCCTTTCGGCTTTCCGGCCAATTCAGCCAGAAATACTTTTCGATCCAGCGTTCGCGGATTTACTGCTTTAGCTAACACATCTACGTTCCAATTAACTGCACTTAAACGAGCTAGGGCATCTGATGCCGCTTCGTCTGCTGCATCCGATCTTTTCATCGCATCACCAGATGCAACGCCGGCGGCAACTGCTTTCTCTTGTGCGGATTTGGACTGTTCTTTTGCTTTTCCCGCATCTATCGCAGCGTTATGGGCGGATGTTGCGGCGTCATTCGCCTCCTTGGTTAATAAGGCTTCTATCCTATGGTTGTTATTTCGGAGTTCGGTTTCAACGCGAGACGCCTGGTAGGTGAACCACAACTCTCCAGCAACGCCGACGGTAACCAATAGCCCACCGAACAATTCCCAGAATTTTCCCGAAGGGAAGACGGCTGCTGGCCTATGCCATTCGCCGAAAAAACTACGAATTGGCTCCCAGTATTCGAAGAGCAATCCGACCACTACGATTAAGGTGGACCAAAGCAGCAGGACTCCCCAAAAGTCGAGAGCCTGTTCCAATGCCCTTGAAGCGGTTTCCAGTGACGGTAGGTCCATAGAACTCCTTGAGCGTAGGATACGTCTACCAAAAGCAAAATCTGAAGAGTATCTCGTCCGCTATCCTGCGGAGTGCATTTATCGGCACTGGATGCGGCGCTATACCGAGCTCTTTTCACTGTATTGTCGAACGGACGGACCGGAATTCGGCAATTCGTCCAAGCATGCTCTCCGCCTGCACCGTTAGCTGCGGTATTCGTGATCGACCTGCCTTCGCTATACGTTCAGTATTTCGCGCATGACGATCATCGAAACTTCAACTCCTTATTTCGCCCGCGCTAGCCCTGCAACAACCGCAGCAATCTTATCGAGTATCTGGTTCCAGCCCTCCAATTGCCCGCTATTCCTTGCGCTCTCCATTGGCTCATTTCCAATGAAGGTGAGTTTCGTCTGCCCGTTTCCAATATCCTCAAAGATGGTCACGTCGTGCGCACTCTCTATGGCCTCATGTTCTATTCCATATTGCGCAGGCTCAACCTTGTTTCCCTTCGGGTCGGAAAAGTACATGGAGGAAACGATCTTCTCG
>CAZSVJ010000217.1:0-6263 GCA_964610185.1 uncultured Occallatibacter sp.
CTTTATCCCGTGACCCATGTCGTGTCCAAGCAGTTGCTGCCGGTTTATAACAAGCCAATGATCTACTATCCGCTATGCACCTTGATGCTGGCGGGCCTGCGCGATATTCTCATCATTTCGACGCCTCAGGATACGGGCCGCTTTCGAGAGTTGCTTGGCGATGGCCATAACTGGGGAATCAACATAAGCTATGCCGTTCAGCCTAGCCCCGACGGCTTGGCGCAGGCCTTCCTTATTGGCCGGGAGTTTATCGGCGACGATTCGAGCGCGCTGATTCTGGGAGACAACATCTTCTACGGCCAGGGGTTTTCGCGCCAGCTTCAGGCATCGGCCAAACTCGCGCACGGAGCTACGGTGTTTGCTTATCCCGTTGAAGATCCGGAGCGCTACGGGGTGGTGGAGTTCGACAGCCAGGGGCGCGCCATCAGCCTTGAAGAGAAGCCAAAGATTCCCAAGTCAAGGTATGCTGTGACCGGACTATATTTCTATGACAAGAACGTTGCAAACATTGCAGCGACGCTCAAGCCTTCGGTTCGCGGAGAGCTTGAGATTACAGACCTGAACCGGAAATATCTCGAAGCGGGAACCCTGAATGTGCAGATCATGAGCCGCGGCCTGGCATGGCTGGACACGGGAACGCATGAATCGCTGCTCGATGCTGGGCTTTTCGTGCACACCATTGAGCGGCGCCAGGGGCTGAATATCGCCTGCCCGGAAGAGATAGCTTATCGTCAGGGTTTCATTACGGCGGAGCAATTGGAGGCTCTCGCGCAGCCGGTCATCAAGAGCGGTTATGGGCAATACCTTCTGGCCCTGCTTCGCGAGCCGCACTTCGCGGCAAGGGAATCGCAACTATGAAAGTGACCCAGACATCGCTGCCCGGAGTGCTGGTGCTGAGCTCGGCGGTTTACCGGGACCAACGTGGCGCATTCTCGGAGACCTTCAATCTGCGGGCGATGGCCGAAGCCGGCTTGCATGGGCCGTGGGTTCAGGATAACTTCTCATTGTCCAGCAAGAATGTGATCCGCGGGATCCATTATCAAGTGGTGCAGCCGCAAGGGAAGCTGATTCGGGTGACTCACGGCGCCGTTTTTGACGTGGCTGTGGATTTACGGCGCGGCTCGGCCACGTTTGCAAAGCACGTTGCGATTGAGCTCAACGGCGAAAGCGGCGAAATGCTATGGATTCCAGCGGGCTTCGGTCACGGTTTTCTTGCGCTTACAGATGTTGTCGGGTTCGCGTACAAGGTGACGGACTATTACTCGCCTCAGGGCGAGCGGACCATTCTTTGGAACGATCCTGAGCTTGCCATTCCATGGCCGGTTGCTCCCGAAAGTGCAATCGTCTCGGACAAAGACCGAGCCGGGCTGGTGCTGCGGGAGGCCGAAGTCTTTCCTTGAGCGTACGGCTTAATTTCGGTCTTAGCGATTGAGAATTCAATCTGATATAGGATGAGCGCCTGATAGATTAGTCTGGAAAATCTGCTGTAGCTGAAAACAAGCGAGAAATCAATCGACAAGTCACTTGACAGATTGCCATCTCGGGCTAAAATATGACCATCAGTCAAGATTGCCTGAAAGGCATACATGAGCCACGGTCAACATATCGCAGCGAAAATCGGCCTGACCAGGGGCGGCTTGCTCCGCCAGTCAGGCTCAGGCCGCCGCGAGCGCCGGGCTGCGGAGACACGCATACGGCTGTTCCGGAGCGCGCTGCAGTTATTTGCCGAGCGCGGCTTCCCCAACGTCACAGTGGAAGACATCACCGAAGCAGCGGACGTAGGCAAGGGAACGTTTTTCAATTACTTCGAGACAAAAGATCATGTGCTCGGGGTCATGGCCGAGATTCAACTTGGCAAAGTGATGCAGGCCGCGGCGCTTGCGGCGCAAGGCAAGCAGACGATACATTCTGTGCTGCACCGGCTGGCTCTGCGCCTGGCAGAGGAGCCGGGACGCAGTCCGAGCCTTGCGCGCGCGATGATTTCATCGTTCTTGGCCAGCGAGAGCGTGCGCGCCATCATCGAGCGCAACATGGCCGTGGGCCGAAAGACAATCGCGGAAATTGTGGCAGCGGGGCAGACGCGGGGAGAGATTAATCCTCGCTTGAACAAGGAAAAGGTAGCCATTCAACTCATGCAGTCGATCATGGGAACCATTCTGTTTTGGTCGCTGCATGGGGAACCCCCGCTCAAAACACGAATCGAAGACAGCTTTCAGCATTTCTGGAGATCGGTTGCTCTCTCCAGGAAAAAGTAGGAATTATGAAATCCGATTTTCGCAATGCCGCTTTTCTTATGCTGACGAGCCTGCTTGCCGGGCCGATGGCAGGGTTCATCCCGGCTGTGGCTTGCGCCGCGCAGCAACCCGCTCCATACCGGCTCACGTTGCAGGACGCGATTCAGAAAGCGCTCGTGGCAAACTTGAATGTGCTCGTCGCCGGAACGCGCGTAGACGAGGCTGAAGGTACACGGGAGCGGCGGCTGGCGGCAGCATTGCTGCCTCGGGTAAGCGCACAAACATATGCCAATGCGCAGAACCGCGACCTACAGGCGTTCGGGCTCTCGATTCCGGGAATTCCGATTCCCAAAGTGGTAGGGCCGTTCTCGAACTACGATTTCAGAATCTATGCGCAGCAGAATGTTTTCGACCTACAAAGTTATCGAGGGTTTAAAGCGAGCGAGCTGGCAGTCGATGCGGGCAAGCTCGACGATCAAGATGCGCGCGATCTAATCGTTCGCGCCATCGCCGGACTTTATCTGAATGCGCAATCGGCCGCTGCGCGAGTGGAAGCGGCTCACTCGCGTGTGAGGGATTCAGGCGCTCTTCTCAAGCTAGCCAGGGACAAGCACGACACCGGGACCGCAACGGGAGTAGACGTGCTGCGCGCAGAGGTGCAGCTTGCGAACGACAAACAGGCTGTGCTGGTGGCCGAGAACCAATACAAGCAGTCGCTGCTAACTCTCGCGCGCAATTTGGGCATGAATCCGGGGACGTCTTTGGAGCTTGCCGAGCCGCTCCGATTTCAGCCGCTACCGCAGCTTGAATCGGAGACACTTGTGCACGCTGCGCTTGAGGCGCGCGCCGACTACTTATCGCTTGATCGACAGCGTCAGGGCCTTGTGGAGCAGCAAAGCGCAAACCGCGCCCGTCTCTATCCCAAAGTCAGCATCAATGGCAACTTCGGCGCGATCGGGAGGAGCATTGGCGGCGTGGAACCGACAGGCCTGATTCAAGGCCAAATCGACTTCACGGTATTCGATCGCGACCGCAACGGCGAAGCGCAGGAGCTTGTCAGCCGAGTGAAGCGCATTGACGATCAGATTGCCGATCTACGGCGCGGGATTGAAGAGGACCTGAGCGAGGCGCTGTTGAATCTGGATTCGGCGGCGCAGCAGGTCGCAGTTGCGAAAGAAGGCCAGGAATTGGCGCAGCGCGAGCTGGAACTGTCGCAGGATCGTTTTCAATCGGGAACGGCAAATAACGTGGAGGTAGTTACCGCTCAAGACGAACTGGCCCGCGCGCAGGAGAATTACATCCTTGCCGTCTCCAGCCATGTGGACGCGAAGTTTGCGCTTGCGCGCGCCATGGGCAATACCGAGAAAAACATTTTGCATTTTATGAGAAATCCGTAAGTGGCCTTCCATTGAAAGGTGCCATCAGGATTTTCGGTTACGAGGTTTGGTGCTATGAAGCGAGTCATTCCGATTCTGATTCTCCTGGCTGTGGCCATCGCGGGAGGCGTGTATTTCTATCCGAAGCTGATCAAAAAGCCCGCACTCACGAATGAGATCAAGCTATCCGGCAACATTGAGGCCCATGAAAGTTTGGTCAGCTTCAAGGTGCCAGGGCGCATTGTGGAGTTGCCGGTCGAGGAGGGCCAGCAGGTTGCACAAGGCGCTCTGATGGCGCGCATCGAAGACGCCGACTCCAGGCAGAAGGTGCGCATCGACGAGGCTGCAGTTCGCGTGCGTGAATTCAGCCTTGCGCTCACGCTGGCGGGAACGCGCGAACAGGAAGTGAAGGCGTCGCATCAATCTGTGCTTGACGCGCAAGCTGATCTGGATGAGAAGAAGATCGACTTCGATCGGGCACAGCGTCTGTTTAGCAAGGACGAGATCTCCGCGCAGGATCGCGACCTGGCGGCGACTGCATTGAAGCGCGCGGAGGCCACATTCAAGGCCGCGCAACAGCGATATAACGAGGCGGAGGAAGGCAGCCGCAAGGAAGATATTGAGATTGCGCGCGCCAATCTCAACGAAGCCAATGCCAATCTCGGGTTGAGCCAAGTGAACCTTGGCTATGCGGTTTTGCGCGCGCCTTCGAGCGGCGTTATCACGGTGCGCCAGGCGGAATTGGGAGAAGTGGTCGAGCCGGGTTCGCCGGTGGTGACGCTTGCCGATCTCGATCATCTCTGGGTGCGCGCATATATTGCGGAGACCGATCTGGGCAGCATTCATTGGGGTCAGGAAGCAACGGTAACTACCGACACTTATCCAGGCAAGCATTACCGCGGACGGATTTCATTCATTTCGCCGGATGCGGAGTTTACTCCGAAGAGCGTGCAAACGAATCAGGAGCGGGTCACGCTCGTCTATCGCATCAAGATCGACCTCGACAATCCGAATCACGAGTTGAAACCGGGCATGCCCGCGGACGCGCACATTGTTCTGGCTGCTGCCAAGGCTTCAGGTACCACGCCGGCAAAGCAATGACAGAGGCTCTACAACCCGCGATTGTGGCTGAAGGGCTCACCAAGAGCTTTCCCGGTGTGCGCGCCGTGGAGGCGCTGAGCTTCGATGTGAGCGCGGGAGAGATATTCGGCCTGGTTGGTCCCGACGGGGCGGGGAAGACGACTACGCTGCGGATGCTTGCAGGCATTATGCCTCCGGACTCGGGCAAAGCCGCTGTCGCGGGCTTCGACATTGTCCGCGATCCCGAGGGAGCAAAACATGCGCTCAGTTATATGCCGCAGCGATTCGGGCTGTATGAAGACCTGACCGTAGATGAGAACATCCGCTTTTACGCCGACTTGTTTGGAGTGAAAAAGACCGAGCGCGAAGAGCGCTCCGCGCAACTATTGCAGGCAGCGGGAATGAACGAATTTCGCAAGCGGCTCGCGGGGAAACTTTCAGGCGGCATGAAGCAAAAGCTTGGGCTAGTCTGCGCTCTTATTCATCGTCCCAAAGTAATCCTGCTGGATGAGCCGACGACAGGTGTGGATCCCGTTTCGCGGCGCGACTTCTGGCGCATTCTTTATGAGCTGGCCGCGGAGGGCGTGGCGATTCTGACTTCGACTGCATACCTCGATGAGGCCGAGCGCTGTCATCGCGTGGCGCTGCTCAATCAGGGCAAGCTTCTGTTCTGCGATACACCTCGAAACCTGAAGGCAAACATGCGCAAGGGCGTTCTGTCGATTCCTTCGCCAGAGCCGCACAGGCTGCGGGACGAGCTCGAAAGCGCGGATGGAATCTCAAGCCTGGTGCTGACGGGCGACGGTTTGCATGTTGTCGTCGATAGCGCAGCGCGGCGCATCCCGGAATTTGAGGCGCGCTTGAACAAGGCAGGCGTGCCCTTCGACGCGATCCAGCAGGTTGCGCCGTCGATCGAAGACCTTTTTGTGGATGCAGTGGGCGCGGGTGCATCGGCCCATGAATAGCGGCGATTCAGTCGTGGTGGAGAACCTGGTGAAGCGGTTCGGCGACTTCGTGGCCGTAGATCGGATCAATCTCAAGGTCGGCAAAGGCGAGGTCTTTGGATTCCTTGGACCGAACGGCGCCGGCAAATCGACCACGATTCGAATGCTCTGCGGGCTGCTGAAACCGACATCGGGGCGAGCGATACTTGCGGGGTATGACGTTGCGCTCAAGCCGGAGTCGGTGCGGCAGAACATTGGTTACATGTCGCAGAAGTTTTCTTTGTACAACGATCTCACGGTCATCGAGAACCTGCGCCTGTTCGCCGGGCTCTATAGTGTGCCCGCCAACAAGCTCAAGGAGCGAATTGAATGGGCGCTTGCAATGGCGAACCTCAAAGGCCAGGAAAACCTGATCACAGGCACGCTTCCCGGCGGCTGGAAGCAGCGATTGGCGCTGGGTTGCGCCGTGCTGCACAAGCCGCTCATTCTGTTTCTCGATGAGCCAACTTCCGGCGTCGATCCAATTTCGCGGCGTCAGTTCTGGGATCTGATTCACCAGATGGCGGAGGAGGGAGTCACCGTCTTTGTGACCACGCATTACATGGAGGAGGCGGAATACTGCAACCGTC
>CAZSVJ010000218.1:0-6206 GCA_964610185.1 uncultured Occallatibacter sp.
CGAAGTGTAAAGGATCTCAAGAGACAATGTGTAAACGATGTCATGGAACTGAACACTCTTCAGTTTGGGGGTGGTGAGTCGAAAGCCTGCCCGCCGTGGCGGGGATCTGCATTGTCCTTTCGCGATTTTCAAAAGGAACATCAGACTCAGGACTCAAGCCCCTGAGGCACACCTCCGCGAGTTGAACTGCCGTCGCGATCCGATTTGTCAGCCACTGCCCGATCACGCCAAATCCCTTTTGCAGAGAATTACGCTTCGGCGTTGCACAATAGGAGAATCAGGTGCAAAACGCACCGCAAAAAACAAGATATGTTTCCTGAGTCAGCTTCTCGGCATCAACCCTTGCGGGGGTTCTCAGCCGCCGATGCCCCAGCTCTCGCTTTGAGAATCTGCGATTCGCAGCCTCTGTCCGGAAGCGAACAACTTTTTGCAAAAGCGGACGGGCTCAGTCCGATCACGAGCGCGTGGCGTCCGGTTATCCTGTTGCCAATAAGCTAGTTGAGAGCTCATCGACCAGTCAGAAATATGGCACTCGAATTGCTTATAAATTGCCTGAAAACCATCCATGGAGGCGAGCAATGGCATATTTCGAGCGGGTGCGCGATGTAGTTTCGGGACCGTTCAGTCCCGACGTGATTCGGCAGCGAACGGCGGCCGGATGGCAGATGGTTTCGATCGAATGGCGGCGCGAGCTTCCCGACGCAGAGGCCCCGGCCGAAGGCGTCTTCGACGAAGACATCCCCTACGGTCTCCGCGTTTCCGACGATTGCAAACGGCTGGAAGTCCATCCCGTCGAGCACCAGGTTTTGATGCTCATGATGGAATTGCTGGTCCAGGACTTCTCCTATTCCAGCATCGTCAGCGACCTCAATGAGAAAGGCTTCCGCCAGCGCGATGGCCGCCCCTGGAGCCGCGTCGCCGTCTTCAATATGATTCCCCGCCTGATCGAAGTGGGCCCGCGCTTCTTCAATTCGGACGAGTGGGATAAGCGCCGCCAGAAGTTCGCGCGCGCAAAATCGCCGGAGGCTTTATAGGCAACTAGGCGGCTGCACTCTGATTAAGCGGCTTCACCTTGGCGCGCCTCTTCTTCGAGGCTACCCAAAGATCCCGTTGCGCCTGAAGACGAAGCCAAAAATTCGGGTCCGTGTCGAAGGCTTCCGAGATGCGCAGGGCCATCTCCGCCGAGACTCCGGCTTTGCCGTTCAGCACCCGCGAAAGCGCGGGCCGGGTGACTCCAAGATGCCGTGCAACATCGGTAACAGACCTGCCCTGAAGGTAATACGCAAGAATTCTTCCTGGGTGTGAGGGGTTGTACATCTGCATGGCGCAAAGTCCTTTCCTCAGTGGTAATCCTGATAATCGACGAGAATCGCATCTTCTCCGTCGAAGCGAAATGTGATCCGCCAATTTCCATTGACGCTTACTGCCCAATGGGCCGCGAGGTTGTCGGTCAATGCATGAAGCTGCCATCCAGGAACATTCATGTGTTCAGGCCTCGTGGCTGAGCTCAAACCGGTAAGTTGCTCATTGAGCTTCGCGGCATGGCTGGTCTGTATTCCGGCTTTCGAGCCGGTCACGGAAAAAATTCTCGATCCCTTTATGCCGGAAGCTGCGAATCATCCTGATAACATTGTACTGCGTAACGTCACGCTGCACAATGGCCGGACACTTATTTATCGACGTTCGTTACTTGAATATCGGCCCGATCGATCCCGGATTGTCCGCCCCACGCGGGTCCACGCGAAAGTCCCACACCGACTGGTTGATATCCGAAGCGGACAAAATCTCCACCAGCGCATATTCGCCGATCAGCAGCGGCTTGTCCGGCGTAATCTTCAGCCAATGTTTGCCCGGCAGCACTTCCACCTTGGCAGCCATCACGTCTTCGTCCTGGGTTACTGTCCCGTTGGGGCTCATGTGAATCGCGCCCACAATGCGCATCGCATTGCGTTGGTCTACCCGAACGAGGGCGAATCCCGAACTGGCCGAATGCGCTCCATGTTTGCGGCTGGCCACGTCCTTGGCCCCGCCCGTGTCCACCGTCATTGCGTGCGAAACCACCTGCTCCGCGCTGGCGGGAACATTGAGCGACAGATAAATCACCGGATCGTTCACATGCAGGTGAATTTTCGAATTCGCCCCTTCCAGTTCCAGGCTCGCCTTCTTGCCGGCGAACGGGTTGAGCGTGCTGATTCCGTGCTTGGTCTTGGCAGTCGCATTCGCGTTCAGTTCGTTGGGCAACAGCTCCACCAGTTCCGGCGTGCCTTGAAAGGTATCCAGCGCGAAGACTCCATCCTGATCCGGCAATTCCAGGCCCTTGGCAACTTCGGGCATGCGGGCCGCCTGCTCGTTTCGCTCGGCGGCTTCTTCCTTGTCGATATCCGCAGCCTCTTTCATGGCCGGCGAAGGATCCTCCACAGTCGCTGCGGCGTGGTCCCGTTCCCACTTGCGCGTCGCCTCCCAGTCAATCAGGTTCTCCGGCAACTCCTCCCACTCGCCGCCGCGCTCGAGCGAGATATACCGCACCCGATCGCCCACAACCTCATACTTCCTTACCAGTTGATAAGTGCCGTCCTTGAGGATGAGCCTGTGATTGGTGGCCATGCCCGGCTGGTCGGGCTTGAGCGGCAGCGTCTTCTGAGCACAAGCCGGCTCCGCAACCGCCAGCAGAATCGCGAGCGCACCGCTCAGCAGGCCACGGAAATGAACAAGATGAGCCATCGCACCACAGTTTAGACGAACAGGGTCGGCCCGCGTTTGCCCTCCCTGCCTGCTTAAATTCCGCATTCAGCCGTAACCCAGAGCACTCCCGCCGCATCCAATTATGTGTATTCTTAATGTAGAGGATGGTTCCCTGACAGGTTTCAAGGCCATTTCCCGCGGAAGACTTCACGCCAGGCTTGGTTCCTGGCCAGTCGTAAGCGTGGTGTGTCTCGTCCTGCTTGCGCTGCTGACAGTAGTCCAGGTGGCGCACATCCATCCCGTTGAGACTGACGCGGATCACTGCCCGCTGTGCATCGTCATGCACACAGCCGCGCCCGTTGCGATAACGGCCGCTGTGGTCGTCCTGGTCCAGATCGAAAGAGCGGCACCGGTTTTCAGACCGCGCACGCTCGTCCGCTACTGGCATCCGCAACTCCTCACCCGTCCTCCCCCAGCCGCCTGCTAGGGCATCTTCACGGTTCTCCAATTCAGCTTGGTTCCCGTTTGGCCTTGCTCCTTGCGACGGCAAGGCATTGGCGCATTCCCACAAACTGATTAGGCAGAGCGAAGAGAGCCCCCAATGCACAGAAGATGCCGCGGCGCACCAAGCCATGGCGAACCTTCCGCATTTTTGAGCATCGATCAGGAGGCCTTTTATGCCGTTCAATTGCGGCAAGATTTTTCGCATTCTTCCCGCCGTCGTCTTGGCGCTCGCGACTCTCGCCGCGTCTGCCCAAAGCGGCAACGCCGGAGCGGTCCGCGGCACCGTCACCGATCCATCCGGCGCCGTAATCCCCGGTGCCACGGTTCATCTGACCAACGCAAACAGCGGGCTTGACCGCACCGCAACCACCGATATAACGGGCCAGTTCATCTTCGCCAACACCCCCTTCAACCCCTATCGAATCTCTGCTTCCGCCAACGGCTTTGCGACGTCGACGCGGAATATTGAGATTCGTTCGGTGGTGGGAACCAGCCTGAAATTCGTACTCCAGATCGCCAGCGCCGACCAAACCGTGACGGTCGAAGCCGGCGGCGACCTGGTCGAAAACGATCCTACGTTCCACACCGACGTAGACCGCGATCTGTTCACCAAGGTGCCGATGGAGAGCGAGTCCTCATCGCTCAGCTCCCTGGTCACTGAGACCACGCCCGGCGTCGCCTCCGACTCTAACGGTCTCTTCCACGGGCTCGGCGATCACGCATCAAATTCATTCTCGGTGGACGGCCAATCGATCACCGACCAGCAGAGTAAAGTTTTCTCCAACCAGATCCCGGCGAATTCGATTCAATCCATCGAAGTCATCAGCGGCGCGCCACCGGCCGAGTATGGAGGCAAGACAAGCCTTGTCATTGTGGCCACCACGCGCTCCGGCCAGGGCGTCACCCGGCCCACAGGGAGCATAAGTAGCTCCTATGGCGCGTTCGGTTCGGCGTCGGCGGGCTTCGACCTGGCCTATGGCGGCAAGAAATGGGGCAATTTTATCGAAGCCGATGGTCTCAACACCGGGCGCTTCCTCGATCCTCCCGAATTTGAGGTCTTCCACGACAAGGGCAACGAGCAGAACATCTTTGAGCGTGTCGACTACCAGTTCTCAACTATCGATTCGATGCATTTGGACGTGAACTACAGCCGTTCGTGGTTCCAGACTCCTAACTCCTACGATAACCTGAATGTCCAGAACGTGATCAGCGGAGACACCGGCGCCAACCCAGTTTTCGGCAACGTTGGGAATGCCGACCAGCGCTCCAAAATCGGGACCATCAATATCTCGCCGACTTACACTCGAGTTATCGGCAATAACTCGGTCTTCAACCTAGGCGCATTTGTCCGCAGAGACGAATATAACTACTACCCAAGCGGCAATCCACTGGCCGACCTGGGCCCCTCGAACCTGCAAACGGCGTCCATCTCCCAGTACCGTACCCTTACCAATAGCGCGATCCACTCGGACTTTTCCTATGCTAAGGGAATCCACAACATCAAGGCCGGCGTCCAGTACGGACAGACATTTCTGAATGAGAACGACAGCCTCGGTGTGGTGGAGTCAACTTATAACTCACCCTGCGTTAGCCTCGTCGGCAACCCATTGCCGGGTTACTCCGACCCAGCCAGTTGCCCTGCCGCCACAACCATCCCCAATGCCAATTACCTCTCTGTCCTTGCGCCGTACGACCTAACCCGCGGAGGCAGCCTTTATAACTACTCCGGTCACACCGACATCAAGGAGCTGGCCCTATTCGCCGAAGACCAGATCAAAGCCGGTAACTGGCTTTTCAACCTGGGCCTTCGCCAGGACGTTTACAACGGCCTGACCGACGCCAATCAGACGCAGCCCCGCGTCGGCATCGCGTATAACATCAAGCCTTCGGCTACCGTCTTGCGCGCATCTTACGCGCGTACGCTGGAAACGCCGTTCAACGAGAATCTGGTGTTGTCCAGCGAAGGGTGCGCCAACGCTGTGCTATCACCGCTGCTCAACTGCACTCCAGGCGTCTCCCCAATCCTGCACCCCGGTTTCCGCAACGAGTTTCATGCCGGATTTCAGCAGGCCGTCACCAAGAGGGTCATCATTAGTGGGGAGTATATTTGGAAGTACACTCACAATGCCTTCGACTTCAGTGTGCTGGGTAACACTCCTATTACATTCCCCATCGACTGGCATAACTCGAAGATTCCGGGCTATGCGGCCAACATAGAGGTCCCCGAGTTTCACCATTTCAGCGCTTACTTCATTACATCCTCGGTGGCTGCCCGCTTCTATCCCCCGCAGGTAGCTGGAGCCGGAGCCACCGTGGGCCAGACGGGCCTGCCTTTCCGCATCGATCACGACGAAAAATTCAACCAGACAAGCCACATCCAATACACCCTTTCGAGAGGCAAGTTTCTTGACGGGATTTGGGGCGGCTTCAACTGGCGATTTGACAGCGGTCTCGTTGCCGGGTCCACGCCCTGCTACGACCTGACCGATCCAAACACCGCCTGCGCCAACAGCTCAACCACCCTGAACGGCCAGCCTGGCGTGGCGATGGTCGATAACAACATTCCCCCCACCGTTAATCAGGTGACCGGCGCGAATGTGTACCTGCCCTTGACTGCCGACGAAGAGTTTCAAGCCGGGTTTGCCTGCAACGGAGTGAAGGCAACGCTTACCAATCCCTTGCCCTCCGTATGCCCAGCCTCGCAATTCACATCCAACCTAATCGACATTCCAGCCCCCGGCGCGGGCGACAACGACCACGATCCGCCGCGAATTCAGCATCGCAATCTTTTCGATGCGTCCATCGGCAAGAACAATATCTTCCACAAAGAGCGCTATAAGGTGGACCTTGACCTGACGGCAATCAACGTAACCAACAAGTATGCCTTGTATAACTTTCTCTCCACGTTCAGCGGAACGCACTATGTAACTCCACGCGCGCTGACTGCAAAGATTACGTTGAACTTCTAGCCGCTATTTCTCACAGGGGATCGATTTGATGGCGGGCAGCGGTGCGGAACA
>CAZSVJ010000219.1:0-6198 GCA_964610185.1 uncultured Occallatibacter sp.
TCGCGGACCAGGCTGCGATAGAGGCGCGAGACGCGGCCGTTGGACATGATGTCGCCGATGGCGTCATACACCGCATCGTCGGGATCGCGGTAGTCGGGGCGATGATAACCCTCCAGGTAGATGGGCTGGCTGGGGTCGCGAATCACCACAGTCTTTTCGGCAAATTGTTTGGGCTCGACGGTGGTCATCTCCTCCGGCTTAGGGCCGCTGGGAATGCGGCTGAAGTATTTCTCCAGCAAGGGCATTGCTTCCGACGCCTTCACATCGCCCACAACTGACACCACGATGTTCGAGCCTACATAGTATTTTTTGTGGAATTCCATGGCCTCGGTGGCATTAATCTGGCCTACCTCGCTGGGCCAGCCAATGCCGCTGCGGCCATAGTTGTGCGCAACGTAGGCTGTGGCCAGAAACTGCTCCTCAAGCCGGCCCTCGGGGTTGGAGTCGGTGCGCATGCGCCGCTCTTCGATCACGACGTCGCGCTCCTTGTAAAACTCACGCGGCACCGTATCGGCCAGACGGCTGCTCTCTAGCCACGCCCACAATTCCAGCCGGTTTTCCGGCATCGACCAGAAGAACATCGTTTCGTCGAGGCTGGTTTGCGCATTTAGGCCTTCGGCCCCATTGCGCTCGGCGACATCGGTGAACTGGTTGGGGATCACAAATTGGTGCGCCTCCGCCTGGGCCGCAAGGAACACCTTCTTCAACTCGGCCAGCTTTTGCGGATCGCGGCCAACCGGCTTCAGGTACTCGGCCTCGTAGGCGTTGTTGGCCTCTTCCACCTTGGCCAGCGCAACCTTTTCGTCGGCGTAGTCTTTGGTGCCAATTTGACTAGTTCCCTTGAACGCCAGGTGCTCGAACATGTGCGCCAGGCCGCTTTCGCCCGAGGGGTCGTTCACGTCCCCGGCATCGACGAAGGTGGAATAGCTGAAGACGGGCGCCTCCGGCCGTTCGCAGACGATCAGAGTGAGCCCGTTGGGCAGCACCTTGGTGGTGATCTTCTGCTCGAAACGCTTCAAGTCCTGTGCCTGCGCTCCGGCGAAGGCTATGGCCGCCAGCAGCAGAGCCAGCGAGGTCTTCCAAAACCAGGAATGTGTCCTGCTTTGCATCCAGTCTCCTTGTCGGCGAGGCGCCGAGTCCCGCCCCGTGTACTCTTCAAAGCTATTTCTCTCAACCACCGGAGTCAAACCGGCGGCCCGATGCGGGTTGGGCTCCCCATTGGTCGTTCTGTCGAGTGCAGCACGGGCGCAACTCGCCTCTTGTTACTATAGAGACTCCATGCCGCCTTCCCCGACAAATCGTCGCAGCTTCACGCCGCTCTGGCGGGCAGTGATCGAAATCGTGTTCATTGTTTTTCTTTTTTATTCAAATTTATTGATGGGCGAATTCACCGCATCGAATGCTCATGGGAAGAGCCTGGCGTTCGCGATTCACGACATCTTCACCGGCGCCAATTTCGCCATCGCTATGATATCCGCGCTGATTGGGTACGTCGTATTTGAACATCTGCGCAAGAAGTTCTAGCGCCGGCCGTGTGTTTGAATTCGCTCTGCTTGACCCCGACCAGCGCCGTTCCGTATGCTGCGATGGATTCCGCGTGGTGAATGGAAGCTCCATTCAGCCTGCGCAGGGAGAGCTCGCATGAGCACCAACCCCTCGGTCGCAGCTTCATTTCCAGCCACCGCCTTGAGTTTTGCCCAACAGCCGTTTCTGGTTCGTCGCGCCGCCGTGCTTGGCGCTGGAACGATGGGCTCGCGGATTGCCGCGCACCTGGCCAACGCTGGAATTCCAGTGCTGCTGCTGGATATGGTTCCGGCCGGCTCGGGCGATGCGAGTAAAGCTGGGCGAAACCTGCTTGCAAATTCGGCGATTGAAGCGCTGAGCAAGGCCAAACCGGCTGCCTTCTATGAGGCATCGCTGGCCGCAATGGTTACGGCGGGCAACTTCGAAGATGACCTGCCGAAGCTGGCTCAATGCGATTGGGTGATCGAAGCGGTTGCCGAGAATCTGGCCATCAAGACGGACTTGCTGGCACGGGTTGTGCCCCATCTGGCGGTGAATGCGGTTCTGACCACCAACACTTCAGGATTGCCGATTGCGCGGATCGCGGCTGGGCTCGCCGCGTATCGGGAGCGTTTCTTCGGCACGCATTTTTTCAATCCCCCGCGCTATATGCGGCTGCTTGAGGTTATTCCCACGGCCGAGAGCGATGCGGGCGTGGTGGCCGCCTTTGCCGCATTCGCCGACCGCGCGCTGGGCAAGCAGGTTGTGTTTGCCAACGACACGCCCAACTTCATCGCTAACCGCATCGGCGTTTCCGTGATGTTCAGCGCCGCGAATCTGATGTTCGAGCAGGGACTGACCATTGAAGAAGTGGATGCGCTGACCGGCACGGCCATCGGCTGGCCGCGCACAGGGACATTTCGATTGGCTGACCTGGTAGGTATCGACATTCTCGCCCATGTGGCCGCCAACTTCCCAGAGGGCGCGCCGCAAGGCGGTTTCTCTGGTGTTTTGGATGAGATCGTCAAACGGGGATGGATTGGCGACAAGGCCGGGCAGGGCTTCTACAAGAAGAGCCGCAGTGACGATGGGAAAGAGGTCCGCCTGGTGCTCGATGTATCGAACTTCGAGTATCGTCCGACGGCCAAGCCAAATCTGCCCGCGCTGGAGATGGCCAAGAACGCTGCTTCGGTGCCGGAACGGTTGCGCCTGCTGCTGGCCAACGACCCCGCCAAAGACAAAGCTGCGGCTTTCTTGTGGCCGTTTCTGGCCTCGCTTTGGAACTTTGCCGCTGAAAGAATTGGCGAAGTCGCCGCCGACGCGCCCTCCATCGATGCTGCTATGCGCGCCGGCTTCAACTGGGAGCTTGGCCCATTTGAAATGTGGGATGCGGCAGGCGTTCGGGAAACTGTCGCGCGCATGAAGGCGCTGAATCTGCCTGTGAGCCGCGCCGTTGAAGATCTTCTCGCCTCCAGGTCTGAATCGTCTGAGTCCGCGCCGGTCCCGTGGTACTCGCCAGACAGGCAGCAGTGTTACAACCCCACGACCAGCGCATGGGAGCCGATTCCTCAGCAGCCCGGCCACGCGCGCATCGCGGATTTCCGGCGGTCGCATGGCGTGGTTCGCTCCAATCCCGGCGCTTCGCTGGTCGAGCTGGGCGATGGAATCGGCTGCATCGAGCTGCACTCGCTCAAAAACGCCATTGGCGGCGATGTGTTGTCCCTGATCTCGGCTGTGCTCAATCCCTCCTCCGATGCGGTGCGAGACTTTGCCGGGTTCGTGATTGCAAGCGACCGCGAAAACTTCAGCGTAGGCGCCAACCTGATGCAACTGCTGCTGGCCGCGCAAGAGGGCGAGTGGGACGAGCTGGCGGCTGTCATCCACAGTTTCCAGCAGATGACCGCGGCCATCAAGTTTTGCCTGCGTCCGGTGGTGGCCGCGCCGTTTGGGCTCACGCTCGGCGGAGGCGCGGAGATTTGCCTGCATGCCGCGCGCCGCCAGCCTCACGCGGAGACTTACATCGGATTGGTCGAGGCCGGCGTGGGCCTGATTCCAGCCGGCGGCGGGACGAAGGAGATGCTGCTGCGGGCCATCGATCAAGCTGCCGCCATGGCTCCGCAAGATCCGCGCGATCCTCCGTCGCGCTTTGCCCAGTCGGCGGAGATGGTTGCGGCGCTTAGGCGAACGTTTGAAACCATCGCGCTTGCCAAGGTTTCCACGTCGGCGGCCGAGGCGCGCTCGCTGGGATTGCTGGCTCCAGCCGACCGCATCACCATGAATCGCGAGCGGCTGCTATTGGATGCAAAGGCGCAGGCAGCAACGCTAGCCCAGACCGGCTACGCTGCTCCGCAGCCGAGGACGCAGATTCCCGCACCAGGGACGGCGGCGCTGGCCACGCTCGAAACAGGAGTCTTTTTGATGGGCGAGGCCGGCCATGCCTCGGAACACGACCAGAAGGTTGCCCGCTGGGCGGCGTACATTTTGGCTGGCGGCAGAGTCACGGCGGGCACTCTCGTGAGTGAGCAGTACCTGCTTGACTTGGAGCGAGAGGCGTTTCTCTCCCTCGCCGGCGAACGGAAGACCCAGGAGCGGATTGCCTTTACGCTGAAGACCGGCAAGCCGCTGCGGAATTGACCATGAAGTTTGCGCCATCCACATTGGTCGCGGCTGCGACACTGGCAATGACAATTGCCTCGGTGACGAGCCAGGGAGCCTCGCCTGTGCCGGAGCAGCGACCATCGCAGCTCACCGAATCCGGCCAAATTATGCAGGCCGGCCGCTCGACTTCTTATTTGATCCGCCACTTACCCGTCAGCTCGTTTCCTGAGCTTCCAGCAACGGTCGTGGGCTTTCTGAACCGGCGCAGTTGCCTGATTCCGCAAACCTACGAAGCGCATCGTCCGGAGAATGTGGTTCATGCCAGCCTGGAGCGAGCCGGTTCTTCGGACTGGGCGGTGCTGTGCTCGGCGCAGGGAACTGTCTCGCTGCTGGTCTTCTTTAGCGACACACCTGCGCAATTCGCGGTTCTGGCTTCTTCGCCGGAAACCGTGCGCCTGCAAGTGCACGATGCGACCGGCGTTCTAGGATTCAACTGGGGCATTGATCCCGCATCGCCGGAGCAAATTCATCAGGCTCAGTCGGGGATGGAGCACAGGCCGCCGCCGATCGACCACGACGCACTTGCCGATTCCGTCGTCGATCAGCGCACTGTCTATCACTTCTACGCGAAGAGCGCCTGGACGCTGGTGGATTTGCCGGATTAGGTTTGTCGTAGGAGCACCTCTCATGCCGGAAGCCGTTCTCGTCAGCGCCGTTCGCACCCCCGTTGGCCGCGCCCCCAAAGGCGCGCTTTCCACCACTCGCCCCGACGATCTGGCAGCGCTTGCTGTGAATGCGGCTCTGGCGAGGATACCGTCGCTCGACAGAGCCGAGGTCGAAGACGTGATTCTAGGCTGCGCCCAGCCGGAAGGCGAGCAGGGCTGGGATATCGCGCGCTGGGCCGTGTTGCGCGCGGGTTTGCCGGTTGAGATTCCCGGCGTCACCGTCAATCGGCTCTGTTCCTCGGGCCTGGAAGCAATTGCGCTGGCCGATCTGCGGATTCGCGCCGGCGGCGATCGGGTGGTCATCGCGGGCGGCGCGGAATCGATGAGCCTGCTTCCCTTTGGCGGCCTCAAACCCAGCCCCAATCCGTACATGGCCGAGCATTATCCGGCGTCGCTGCTGACCATGGGACTGACTGCCGAGCGAGTCGCCCGCCACTACGGCATCTCGCGCGAGGATCAGGACGCATTCGCGCTGGCCAGCCACAAGAAAGCTCTGGCTGCGCAGGCCGCGGGCCGCTTCAACGACGAATTGATCCCAGTGACTGTCGCAAATGCCGTGCCGGGAACGAAGGCCGGAAAGATTCTTGTCACGGAGCAGGGTTTTTCCGTCGATGAAGGGCCGCGCGCCGATACTTCAGCGGAGGCGCTGGCCAAGCTGAAGCCGGCCTTTCACGCGCAGGGCACGGTCACCGCCGGCAACTCATCGCAGACCTCCGACGGAGCGGCTGCAGTGGTCTTGATGGAGAGAGATCGTGCACAGGAGTTAGGGATTCCACCGCTCGGCCGCCTTGTGGCCTACGCGGTAACCGGCTGCCTGCCGGAGGAAATGGGTATCGGTCCCATCACCGCCATTCCCAAGGTGCTGAAAAAGGCTGGACTCACGCTTGACGAGATCGGCCTGATCGAACTCAACGAGGCATTCGCCTCGCAGGTGCTGGCTATCATCCGCGTGCTGGGCCTCGATGTAGAGCGCATCAACGTCAACGGAGGCGCCATCGCCCTTGGCCATCCTCTCGGCTGCACGGGCGCAAAGCTCACCGCGACGCTGCTCAACGAGATGCGCCGCCGTCAGGTTCGCTACGGCATGGTGACCATGTGCGTCGGCGGAGGGATGGGAGCAGCGGGAATTTTCGAGCGGCTGGGTTGACTCAGAGCGGACGAACTAATTTTTGTTAGAACTAACTGGGGAGCTATCTCTGTCTTGAGCGAGAGTCAACTTAGTAACTAAGTTCGATTACTTTTAAGCACTATGTCTATAAGATGCTTATTTCCAAGTGTCCCATAACTGTACACAACAGTACCGCTTGACGCACAGCCGTAAGTTGCAATGTTATTCAATTTAGACGATGCTTCATTAGAAGATTCCAAGTTG
>CAZSVJ010000220.1:0-6197 GCA_964610185.1 uncultured Occallatibacter sp.
CGCAGATGGGGTCCAGGTCCAGTCCGCCGCACTGCTGGAAGTAGGTGAACTGGGTAATCTCCATGCCGTCCATCATCACCTGCCAGCCCACGCCCCAGGCGCCGACCGTTGGGCCTTCCCAGTTATCCTCTTCGAACTTCAAGTCATGCTTAGAGAGATCGATCCCAATTGCTTCCAGCGACTGTAGATAAAGCTCCTGCACATTGACCGGCGGCGGCTTAAGGATGAGCTGAAATTGCGTATGCCGGAACAGCCGGTTGGGATTCTCGCCGTAGCGCCCATCGGCAGGCCGGCGCGAAGGCTGGGCGTAGCCGACACGATAGGGCTTCGGCCCCAGCACGCGAAGAAACGTCTCCGGAGCCATGGTTCCCGCGCCGACTTCGACGTCGTAAGGCTGCTGGATTACGCAGCCGCGCGCCGCCCAAAAACTCTGCAAGCGGAACAAAAGCTCTTGAAAGGTGAGCGTGGCGGAGTTGGCCTGCGACGAAATGTTAGTTGTAGACACTAGAGGCACTCTCTTGTCGGGACTCGAAGAGTATTTTATCAGCCGGGCTGGAGACGGACTGGCTAGCCCTTTCCACCGTCAGGCCAGTGTGAGCAGGTTGGCCGCATAGGTCTCGCCCGCAAGAGCCTGGATGGAGCGGTCGAGGGTTACCAGAATGGCTTGGTTGCGAATGGCGAGGCCAAGCAGGAGGGCGTCCGCGACTTGGCGGTGACCGAGCAGGCGAGGAGTAAGCGGCTGGACGAGCGAGAGCCAACTAAACGAAACCGAGAGATGCGCTACATTGGGCAAGGCGGCAATCTCTTCTAGCATTCGGGTTGCATCTGCGATTGACTTCTTCCCGACCAGTGGCGAGGCGGCGATGCGCACAAAACCAGCTTCGGTCACAGGGCAAAGCAATAAGCGCTCGCCATGGCTTCCTAACAGCCACTCCGTAGACCGCTCATGAGCTACGTGTGCCGGATCGCTCAACGCGACCCAGATATTTACGTCGGGGAGATAGGCTTTCAAATAAAATCCTCAAGAGCCTCTTTCACCATTTCCGTAGTGATGACGCGCCCGCTCGGCGGGAAGGTTGGAAAACCCGCCGCGGATCGTCCAAATTCGACCGTTTCGGCGGGCAAACTAGCAGCTTCGCCGCCCTTGCGGATAAGATCCGTGATCGCCTCGCCGAGGGTGATTCCGTTGGCGTGAGCGTAGACCTCGGCGAACTGCCGAGCGTCGTCGGCGAGATTGACGTTGGTTCTCATACTGATAGTATGCACCAATTCGGTATTGCGTGCAAGATATCAGATGCGTGCCAAATAAAACCCTATGCACGCAGTACCGCCGGTTCATCATCGAGGGCATACGTCGCAGCCTGGAACGGTACAAAGACGCCGATGTCGCATTGCAATGTAATTCAGAAGAGGTGCATCGTGGCTGCTAACGCGCTGGTTCAGACCCGTATTGATGGAACTATTAAAGAGGAAGCGAAGGTAGTCTTGAGTGCTATCGGGCTAACGGTTTCAGACGCTGTGCGCCTGATGCTAACCCGCGTCGCACGCGAGAAAGCGCTTCCGTTCGAGCCTTTGGTTCCGAACCAGAAGACTATCGAGGCGATGAAAGACGTTCGCGCGGGGAAGGTTGATCCCGTATCCCTGAGCGATATGCAAGCAGAGTTTGATTCGGACGTTCACTCCCCAGCATGACCGCGCGTTCGGGCTCATCTTGTTTTGGAATCAAAGTCTCCCTCCAGGCTCATCTTGTATTGGAAGAGAGTTCCATCGCTACATTCTTGTCAGCGCTTCTGCCGAGCGCAGCTTGCGCTCCAAATGCCGCTCCAGGGCCTGCAGGGAGAAGCGGCGCAGGTCTTGCGCGCGGCGCCGCGGCCAGGCCTCGGCTGCAAAGGCCGCTGCCGGCGCTCGCAGCATACGCTGAGCCAACTGCCATGAATCAGCGGAAAGCGGGCTTGCGTTGCCGTTCCGATGCAGGGCGCAGAATAGACCGTCCCCGAGAGAGTTAAAGCTGGTTTCACCGGGCCGCAGCGCCTCGCCGCAGGCCGTGCAATGGGCGATGTCCGGCAACAAGCCCATGAGGCGCGTCATCCACAGCGAGAAGTAGGTGAGCGCCATCCATGGCTGGACGATTTCTGACTGGGCTGTGGTTGTCTGCTCCAGCACCGCCAGCAGCAGGCGGAAGACCGTATCCTGAGGGTCGTGCTCGGGCAGGGCTTCGTCCAGGACTTCGGCAAAGAAGCTCAACACGGCCATGCGGGCATGGTCTACCGGCGCCGAGAGTGGCGAACGGACAATCTCCAGTTGATCCAGCCGCACCAGCTCCTGCCGGGGGCGCTCGGCAAACCAGGCGCGGGCCACGGTCATTGGCTCCAGAGCCCCGCCAAAGCGTTTGCGGCTCTTGAGCGCCGACTTGGCAACACCCTTCATCCGCCCGTAATCGCGCGTGAAAAAGCTAACGATCAGGTCGGCCTCATGCACCGGCCAGGTCCGCAGTACCACGGCTTCCGAGGTGAGCACGCTCATGCGTCTTCTATCATCGCATCGATGCCTACCGTACCGACTTTTCCGCCAAGACGGAGACCTCTTGGTAAGGGAATATAATCTCAGTAAGGGATATGTTGAATAGTAAGGAGCTATCGGAATTGTAAGATATAATCAAACTTGGCAAGGAGGACCGATGCCCACCGCCACCATGACATCGAAGGGCCAGATCACAATTCCAAAGGACGTACGCAAAGCACTTGGGCTCAAGCCCGGCGTCAGAATCGACTTTTACCAGATTGAGGATGGCGGGTACGCGTTGCGTCCAAAGACCGGCTCGATCATGGACATGAGTGGCTGCCTCGCTCATTTAGGACCGCCGATAACGGTTGAGGAGATGAATCAGGCTATTCTCGATAGGGCCTTCGAGCTGGACGAGGCAACAAAGAGTCACGCGGCAGGCGGCGATTCGGAGGGGCAAGCCGCTTGATTGGCCTTGACACTAACATTCTGGTCCGGTTTTTCACGCACGACGACCCCTGCCAAGTTCCACATGCGGAGCGGTTAATGAAGTCCCTCACTCGAACGGAGCCAGGATGGATAGCACTTGCAACGATCTTGGAACTGGTTTGGGTCATTACCAGCAAAGCCGGGGGCAATCGCCGAGAGGTGATCCCGATTCTCGATTTCCTGCTGGCGCGCGATGAAATCGTAATCGAACAATCGAGCGTCATAGAAAGTGCGTTGCAGAAGTTTCGTAGTGGCAATGCCGACTTTGCCGACTGCCTCATTGCCGCTTCAGCTGCCGCCGCCGGTTGCAGTCGAACCGTGACATTCGACCGCATCGCTGCGCGCGATACCGGTATGCAATTGATTGGGTAGGGGAGCGGAGCTTCCGTTGCCTATTGCCACTGCGGCTTGCCAAAGGCTCATGCGGAGTTACAATAGACACAGAGGTTCCAAATGCCAACCGCAGTGGTCACCTTCAACGGCCGCATTACCCTTCCCAATCACGTACGCAGAGAGCTTGGATTGAAGACCGGCGACAGTGTCGATTTTGTCGAGATCGAGAAGGGCCGGTTTGCCATCCGGTGCAGCGGCCAATCGCTGATGGGGTCAAATCCATCGTCTCCGGCAAACGAGATGGACGAAGCAGTTCAATAAACCTGTACGGCAAACTCTCTAGCCAGCGGTTCCAACGGCCGTGCGGAGCGCAGAAACAAACGCGCATCCGGCATGGCAGGACGCGCGTTCTGGCAATCTGCAATTGCGCTAAAATCCTGGCGAAAGCTTAGCGACCGAAGTGCGCCGCGTTCTTCTCGGTAAAGTGAGCCCACTTTTCCGGCAGGTCGTCCTGCGCAAAGATGGCGGAAACGGGGCAGGCCGGGACGCACGCGCCGCAGTCGATGCACTCGACCGGGTCGATGAACAACTGGTCACTCTCGGCGAAGCCGTCTTCGTCCTTCTTGGGGTGGATGCAATCGACAGGACAGGCGTCCACGCAGGCGGTGTCCTTGGTGCCGATACAGGGTTCTGCAATGATGTATGCCATCTCTTGAATTCTCCGCGGAACTGAACTCTCGACGCTGATAGTAGCACACGACCCCAAAAGCTGACTCGCCTGTTTCGGACTGCGTTTTGCCATGCGGGAATCCGAAGAATCATTCCCGATTCCCTTCCCATTATCCAGTTCCGAATGTGGGCCCGTTCATTTTGCTTTTGCGGCGCGGCGCTGGGCAAACTCCTGCGGCGTGGGGATGGGCGTCAGACCGCGCCCGGCGAACATATCGTTGAAAAGGCCAACCAGTTCGTTGTGAATGACGCCGTTTGAGGCCAGCACCTCGCGGCTGTCGAGCTTGAATTCGCCGCCGGAAAAGTCCGTCACCAGGCCTCCGGCTTCTTCAATCAGCAAAACCCCGGCCGCTGTGTCCCAGGGATTCAGGTTGAACTCCCAGAAGGCGTCAATGCGGCCGGAAGCGACCGAAGCCAGATCGAGCGCCGCCGAACCCGCACGGCGCAGCCCATGCGAGCGCATCGTGAACTCGTGATAGAAGTGGACGTTCGGGCTGTCGTGGCGCTTGCGGCTGGGAAACCCGGTGGCCAGCAGCGCCTCGGCCAGCTCCGGCGTGCGCGAAACCCGCATCGGCTTGCCGTTCAGCCAGGCGCCTTTGCCGCGCTCGGCGGTAAAAAGCTCGTCGCGCATGGGATCGTAGATGACGGCCGCCACCAGGGTTCCATCCTGGCCAGCTTCAATTCCCTCCTGTCTTTGTTCGAGGCCCAACGAGACGCAGAATTGCGGCAGGCCGTGGGCAAAGTTGGTGGTCCCGTCCAACGGATCGACATACCAGCGAAACTCCCCGTCCAGCCGCTCTCGCGTCCCCTCTTCGCCGTAGATGCCGTGGCCGGGAAAAGCCTCGCTGAGCCGCTCCCTGATCAGCTTCTCGGCCGTCCGGTCGGCTACCGTCACCAGATCAACGTCGCCTTTGTACTCGGTTTCGACGCCCGCGGCCAGAAACTCGCGCAGCCGCGCGCCTGCTTCTTCGGCGATGGCCGAGGCCTTGGGAACCCATTGAAATTCTGGCGCCAACGATTCGCTCAAGAGGCCACCCCGGAAGAGACAGGCTTGCGCGCAGCCTTCAAATCCGACCCGCTCACGATTGCATCTCGCGCGCCCGCCCCGGATACGCTTTCAGAACGCGGAGCGCGCTTCCGCCCCAATTCGGAGATACTGCGAATCTGATGCTTGTAGATGAACAGGTTGGGCTGGCCCTCGCGCGTCAGGCGCAGCATCGCGTCGTCGAAGTACTCGATCCATCCGCGCACGGTCTCGCCGTCGCGCAATTTGATGGTGACCACGATCTGGCGATCGCTGAGCGAGCGCAGATAGAGCGCCTCCTGCCCTGTTTCGCCCGGCGGAGGCGCCTTGGAACGGCGGCGCGAGGATAGAGGAGAGGTCATGCTGCCATTTTAGATGCAAGCGCGGCGGGAACAGTGGCAGATGTCTCGGTAATGGGCGATTTCCCGGATAGGCGAAAATCCGACCAGAGCCGTGGCGTCGGACAGGGTCACTGGCCACCTACACAGTATTTGTGCTGCCATTGCCAAACCGCTAAGCCGTTATATAGTGGTGGGATAGTAGAAGACTAGCCTGGATTGACGCGGTTTGTTGGAAACACCGGAAGGCATATCGCTAAATTTGAAGAAGGGCAAGCGCCTCGATCCATGAACCCGCGAGAATTCATCGAATCCGCACCCTTGTACACCCGAATCGGACTTGTCGGTTTCTCGCCGCCTGACAGCATTACCAGGATGTGTACCAACGCTAAGTGTAGGAGAGAGACGACTTGGTCGCAAGACACGCAGGTAAGAATAGACATCACGGAAACACATCCTGACATCCGGTTCCGGATTGCCGCCTATTCGTGCGTACTTTGCAGCCAAAACTGCGTCGCCATCATTTACGAACTGCTGAGCTGGACGGAGAGTTTTAAAGGTTCGAACCAATGGCGCTACACGGCCGTGCGCAAGATCGGTCAGGTTCCGGAGCAGGCCATCGACGTGCCTTCGGAACTGAACGATCGACTGGGGTCCGCCGCAGGCCACTACAAGAAGGCACTGATCTGCAGGGAACAGAACTACGGCATCGGGGCGATGGCCTACCTTCGGCGGGTGGTAGACGAGAAGACCGACGAGTTGATCGACGTAATGGTTGAGCT